>JBGCFE010000149.1:0-24062 GCA_045106775.1 Halioglobus sp. | reverse complement strand
CTCGACCTGACCTTTGGTATTCGTTACACCGATGATGAGAGAGAAGCTCAGCGTACTTTCGATGCGTGGCCTTTTAACCTGTTTGCTAATGGCGCCAGCGATTCAAGCAAAGATAAGGTCGATTACACATTGATTGCTGATTACTCGTGGTCGGACGACGTATCTACTTACTTCAAGGTGGCTACGGGCTTCCGCTCCGGGGGCTCCAGCCGCAACGGTGCTGACTTTAGCCAGACGTTTGATAACGAAGATTTGATTTCTTACGAACTTGGTTGGAAAACTGAATTGGCTGACGGCAAGGTACGTTTGAATGGCGCAATCTTCAGCATGATGATTGATGACATCATTCTTGATTACCTTCCCGATCCCGTAAACACGCCGCAAGTGGTTGAGGTATTTAACTCTGGCGAAGCTGATGTGAACGGCCTAGAAATCGACCTAGAGGCAACGGTTACCGAAAACCTCTATATCGGTTTTAACTTTGCCTATCTGGATTACGATTTTGACGACGTTATCTTCCCTAACGGTCAGGATCAGACAGACAATACCGAGCTGGTTTGGGCGCCCGAGTATGCGCTGTCTATTCGTGCCGATTACAACGTACCAGTGAGCGTTGGCGAGCTGCGTATGCATCTTGATTATTCATGGCAGGATGATCAGTTTGCGCTGGCCAATACAAACTTTGGTGAAGTGATTGTGGGTGATTATGGCTTGTTGAATGCTCGCCTTGGCTTAGCTGATGTGAAACTGTTTGGCGGTGATTGGCAGTTTGCGTTGTGGGGCAAGAACATCACCGATGAAGATTCGGCCAATTATCAGATTGGCTCCACTTCGGCGACATATCTTCAGCCTGCTACTTATGGTGTTGAGGCCAGGCTTGCGCTTGATTAGCGGTTAGCCATAGAACGTTCTCTGGGCTGCTTTTGCAGCCCTTTTTTTTGGTTCTGGGTTGGCCATTGGTGCCAGTGGTGCGATGCCGTAGAGAAACCGCTGTAGTCACGTTATCCCAGCTGGGATACTTGAACGACCGCAAAACATACTGTATGTTCAAATTCGTTTTTAGGCCTCAGCGATATCATTAACAGTCGCTTCCAGGGCCCCCATGGAACACAAAGTGAGGAACTAAAGTGAGCGATCTGGAGCAATTCAGGCAGGACACCCGAGCCTGGCTGGAAGAGAACTGTCCCCAATCTATGCGTACCCCTATCAAGGGTTTTGAAGATCTGTATAACGGTGGGCGGAATCCCGAAGTTACCTATCCCGATCAGCCCATCTGGTGCGAGAGAATGGCCGCACGCGGCTGGACGGTGCCAGAGTGGCCAAAAGAGTACGGCGGAGCGGGGCTGAACAAAGATGAGCTGAAAGTGTTGCGCGAAGAGATGAGCCGTATTGGTGCTCGGCGCGCTCTAGATAGCTTTGGCATATCTATGCTTGGGCCCGCGCTGTTGGAGTTCGGTACGGAAGATCAAAAATTAGACCATCTGCCGAAGATTGCGCGCGGTGAAATTCGTTGGTGTCAGGGCTACTCAGAACCTAACGCAGGTTCTGACCTAGCAAGCTTGGCAACACGAGCCGATGACAAGGGCGATCATTACCTGATTAACGGCCAGAAAGTGTGGACATCCTATGCCGATAAGGCCGACTGGATTTTCTGTTTGGTGCGAACCGATAACTCTGGAACCAAACACGAAGGAATTAGCTTTGTGCTGTTTGATATGGATCAGCCCGGCGTAGAAGCAAGGCCTATCAAATTGATCAGTGGTAGCTCGCCTTTTTGTGAAACGTTTTTCGACGACGCCCGCGCAGAGAAGAAAAACTTAGTGGGGGAGGAAGGCAATGGCTGGACAATCGCCAAGTACTTGCTGACGCATGAGCGGGAAATGATTTCCGGTTTTGGTACAGCACCCAAAAAGTCTCTCAGCGAATACGCAACTGAGTCTGTGGGTGTTGATAGCACCGGCCGTTTGGCGAATTCAGTGTTAAGGCAGAGTCTTGCGCAGTATCAGCTCGATACACTGGCATTTGGCGCAACCATGGCCCGTGTGGGTGATGAAGCGAAATCAGGTAAAGGGCTCGGCGCTGCATCTTCGATTTTCAAATACTATGGCACAGAGCTAAACAAGCGTCGAAATGAGTTAAACCTGGCAGTCTTTGGCGAATCTGCATTGGGCTGGGAAGGCGAGGCTTATGACGGTGGAGCGCTTAGTCGTGACTGGTTGCGCTCTAAGGGTAACTCGATTGAAGGCGGAACCTCTGAAGTGCAACTCAATATTATTTCCAAGCGAGTGCTTGGACTTCCAGACGCATAGCGGCTGCAGCAAAGGAATCGATAACAATGGCATTAGTACTAAGTGAAGAGCAAACAATGCTCAAAGACTCCGCCGCTGGTTTTTTGGCAGAGAAAGCGACGGTAGTAAACCTGCGAGAACTACGCGATAGCGGCACTTCGGGTTACGACAAAGCGGTTTGGGATGAGATCGCAACAATGGGTTGGGCGGGTATTGCAATCGAAGAAGCCTACGGTGGTTTGGGCTACGGCTATACCGGTTTAGGGATTGTGTTGGAACAGATGGGCCGCAACTTAAGTCCATCGCCGTTGCAGTCTTCTGTATTGGTCGGGGCAACAGTGATTGCCCGGCTTGGGTCCAGTGAGCAAAAAGAACAGCTGCTACCGGCTATTGCTGCGGGCGAGCAACTCGTCACCTTGGCTTTGCAAGAAGGCAGACACCATGCGCCGTTTGAGACGCAGCTGAGTGCGGTGTCCAAAGAAGGCGGCTTTGTTCTTAGCGGCGAAAAATCTTTGGTCTTAGACGCCCCAACGGCAGATACCTTTTTGGTGGCTGCGCGTACTTCTGGGCAAGCGGGTGATGAGTCTGGCCTTACTGTGTTTTTGGTAGAATCTGGTGCGCCGGGCCTAACGGTTGAAGCCCGCAGCATGGTGGATTCAAGAGCATCCGGTTCGCTAGTGTTAAACGATGTTGCGGTCGATGACTCTGCGGTGCTGGGCGGCGTGGATGATGCGGGCTCAGGGCTGATTCAAGCGCTAGATATCGCTAACATCGGCCTTGCCGCTGAACTATTGGGTTTATGTAGTGCTGCCTTTGAGCGCACGGTAGGCTACTTGCAAGAGCGTAAGCAGTTTGGGCGCATCATTGGCACCTTCCAAGGTTTGCAGCACCGTGCGGCAGAAATGTTTGCGGAGCTGGAGCTGGCGCGTTCTATTGTGCTACAGGCTCTACATAAAGTGGACGAGGGCGCCGACGACGTGGCGCTGTATGCCAGCGCCGCTAAAGCGAAGCTATGTGAGGTTGCGCAGCGCACAACCAATGAAGCAATTCAAATGCACGGCGGTATCGGCATGACTGATGAACATGAAATTGGCTTCTTCTTGAAGCGCGCAAGGGTGGCGCAGCACACGTTTGGAGACTATAACTATCACTTGGATCGCTTTGCGAAGCTGAGCGGATTTTGATCTTTTGATAATTAGTCTCTAAATAAGGGCAAACCCTCGTATGAACCCAGCATTGCAACGTTTTGATGAGGCTGTGGCCGGCCTCATCGCGCCGGGCCAGCCGTTTGAAACCAACACCGTCACACTAAACAATGTTGAGTACCGCAATTTCGCTGCGATGCCAGTGAATCTCGGTGAATATTTTCAAGTGATGCATAAGCATGCCCACAAAGAGTTCGCTGTCTATCAAGACGAGCGTTACACCTTTGAGCAGGGCTACCAGCACAGTGCAGAATTTGCTGCAGCGTTAGTCGATATGTTTGGTGTGGCAAAGGGCGATAAGGTCGCTATTCTCAGTCGAAATAATCCGCAGTGGATGATGGCGTTTATTGGCATTCTGTCAGTGGGCGGTGTCGCAGTGCCCATGAATGGGTGGTGGACGACTCAGGAGCTGGACTATGGCTTCGCTGATAGCGGAGCCAAGGTCGTAGTCGCTGATCGCGATCGCATTGAGCGCTTACTTCCCATTGCGCAAAAACACGGCCTGACTATTATCTCGGTTGATGACTGCTCAGGGCTGGGTATAGAGCTCACTCAGTTCGGTGATCTACTGCAGGGCTACTCGGGGGCGGCTATGCCAATTGTAGATGTTAGCCCTGAAGATCACGCCACTATTATGTATACCTCAGGCTCAACGGGGCATCCCAAAGGCGCTCTCTCGTCGCATCGTGGTGTCCTCTCTGCTTTGTATAGTTGGATGACGATGGGTGTGGCAACAAAGATGGCGGGTGTTGCCGGCGATCAAGCCGCGCGGTTGCCGCCTGCTGCGCTTGTCACAGTGCCGCTGTTTCACTGCACGGGTAGCCATTCTGCGTTCATGCTGTCTCTGGCGGTGGGCAGAAAAATGGTGATCATGCACAAGTGGGATGTAGCTGAAGCACTGCGACTGATCGAAGAAGAAAAAATTACCTGGTTCAATGGCGTTCCAACGATGTCAGCTGAGTTGCAGGCTGCTGCTGAGACAACCGATCGCGATGTTTCTTCTCTAACAGAAATTATGGGCGGCGGATCTGCTCGTCCGCCCGATCAGGTAAAAAAGATTACTACCACCTTCAAAAAATCCTCGGCCGGTATTGGCTATGGTTCCACGGAAACGAATGCACTTGGCTCGGTAAATTCAGGCCCTTTCTATGAGTCAAAGCCGGGGAGTGCAGGACGGGCTGTTCCGCCTGTTACCGATATTGTTGTGAAGGATGAAGAGGGTAATACGCTGCCTGCTGGAGAGCGTGGCGAAGTATGCATTAAATCGCCAGCCAATATTCTTGAATATTGGAACAAGCCAGAAGAAACGGCAGATGCTTTTAGAGACGGGTGGTTCCACACCGGTGATGTTGGTTATATCGACGAAGAAGGTTTTGTGTACATCGTTGATAGAATCAAAGAAATTATCATTCGAGGCGGCGAAAATATTAGCTGCCTGGAAGTAGAAGCAGCGATTTACGATAACCCCAATGTGCGTGAGGCGGCTGTTTTTGGCCTGCCTGATGAGCGGCTGGGTGAAATTGTTGGTGCAGCAATTGTATTAAAAGAGGGTGCGGCGCTTACTGAGGACGAGTTACGGCTATTTTTGAAAGAGCAAATAGCGGCCTTCAAAATTCCCGCACATATCTGGATACGCACAGAGCAACTTCCGCGCATCGCTTCAGGGAAAATATTCAAACGTGAATTGAAAGCCAGTTACGCCGCTGAACTAGCGGGCTAACTTATTCTTAGCATTTTTGCATTTCGAAAACACAAAGAACGTTAATAGGAGATAGACAATGGATTTGGGTATTAGCGCCAACGTGGCGCCATTGCTGGAAGAAGTAAAACAATTTATCGACAACGAGGTGCGTCCCGTTGAAGAACAGTACTACGCTGAGATAGCAGTGGGCGATCGTTGGGTATATACCGATTGGCAAAACGAAACGCGTGAAGCTCTCAAAGATAAAGCGAAGGCGAAGGGCCTGTGGAATTTTTTCCTCACGGACGGCGGTTCTGGATCTGGGCTAAACACTGTTGAGTATGCGTATCTGGCTGAAGAAATGGGCAAGTCCCATTTGGCGGCTGAAATTTTCAACTGTGCCGCGCCTGATACCGGCAACATGGAAGTGCTGCACAAATACGGCACTGAAGCACAAAAGAAAGAGTGGCTAGAGCCACTGCTGGCCGGCGATATTCGCTCAGCTTATGCGATGACAGAACCGGGCGTGGCGTCTTCGGATGCAACCAATATTTGCACACATGCAGAGCTAGATGGAGACGAGTGGGTCATCAATGGTGAGAAGCACTACGTATCTGGCGCAGGTGATCCACGCTGCAAGATCATGATCGTTATGGTCAAGACTGACCCCGACGGCCCTAAGCATCTACAACAGTCGCAGATTCTGGTACCGACCAATACGCCAGGATTCACCAATATTCGGCCCATGAACGTTTTCGCGATGGATGATGCACCGCACGGTCACATGCATCAGAAATTTGACAACGTACGGGTGCCAAAAGAAAACATGATTCTCGGGCCCGGCCGCGGTTTCGAGATATCACAGGGTCGCCTCGGGCCTGGCCGTATCCACCACTGCATGCGTGCAATTGGCGCCGCGGAAAAAGCGCTTGAGTTACTTTGCGAGCGTTCCGTTTCGCGTACCGCTTTTGGTAAACCCCTGGCAAGGTTGGGAGGCAATATCGATATTATTGCCAATGCCCGCATGGATATTGAGCAAGCTCGCCTTCTCACGCTGAAAACGGCGTGGATGATGGATAATGTTGATCCCAAAGAAGCGCGAGTCTGGATTTCTATGATCAAAACGGCGGTGCCGAATATCTCTATCCGCATTGTTGACCAGGCGATTCAAATGTTTGGTGCTCTGGGTGTGTCGCAGGATACGCCGCTAGCCAATATGTATATGGCTCAGCGCACGCTGCGTTTGGCGGATGGGCCGGATGAGGTGCATCGTATGGTGGTTGGGCGAAATGAGCTTAAGAAGTATATGGATCAGGCGCCGGTGGCATCTACTTTTCGGGATGGCTGATTAGGCTTTTGCTGTAACCAGGGCTGGGTTTTTTGGAACTCGGCCCTTTTTTTTCAGCGCTGTAAGATGGTGCTTCTATTCGGTCTTGGCAAGAGAGGCGGTTACCAGTTGCTCCCGGGGTGCCGGACCAACGGATTCGCTTGGTGGTAACCGCCTCTCTCACCAAGCCCTGATCGAGCAAGCTTATCGATCTCGCCACTGAAAGAAAATGTGGATTTTAACAATCGCGGAAGCTGAGCCGCGCGAGGGTCTGGCCGGCGAAACGGTGATCACCAAGCGAATCACGTGGAGCGACTGATCACCGTTTCGCCGGCCAGACCCGGGAACCCACCTACATACACGATTCGGAGACCGATCACCCCTGATCTAGCACATCAAACCCCTGAAATCCGGCCTATCAAACAGACAATTTAGTACCTCCCCCAAAACGCCCCTTTCCATCCGACCCAGATTGCGCTAGTTTTCTGACTGTCAGCACAAAATAATGAGACAACAATAATGCACACACGCTCACGCCTGGCTGCAGCCGTTATCGCTGCTATTACAGCTACCAGTATCCCAGCGATCGCCGAGAGCGGTCTTGCTTTAGAAGAGATCATTGTTACCGCTAATAAGCGCGAAACCAGCCTGATGGAAACGTCTGCGTCGGTGAGCGCGTTTGATAGTGACTCTATGGCGTTACTGGGTATAGAAGGCAGCGGAGACCTTGTAGCGCGCACGCCTTCGCTAACCATTACTACGTTTCGGGTGAGTATTCGCGGTGTGGGCAGGCCAAATCTGGCGGTGGGCTCTGAACCCGGTATTGGTGTTTACTGGGATGATGTTTACAACACCGAAAATGGCGTCTTTAACTATGCGCGTTATCTCGACATAGATCGTATCGAAGTGCTGAGAGGCCCACAGGGAACGCTGTACGGGCGAAACTCTATAGGCGGAGCTGTCAAATTTATCTCCAAAAGGCCTACAGAGGAGTGGGGCGGCACTGTAGTGACTGAGCTTGCTAACTATGATGGGCGAGTGATTCAGGGTCTTGTTAGTGGCCCCGTCACGGAAAAACTGGGCGTGCTGGCGGCGGCTTCTCACATTGAGCGCGGCGGCTTTCAGCGCAATCTTTTTAATCGTGAAGACTACGACAATGTGGATGTTAATTATGGCACGTTGAGTTTTGAGCATCAGACAACCGATCGTTGGAACACAGTATTAAAACTTATCGGTGTGGACCGCAAACAAAATCAAAGTGCAGGCTATATTTTGGAGCCATTCAATCGCGAGCTTATTCAGCCCATTAACGACGTGGATACCGGTGAGCAGCTTAATTTCCCGGGGATGTTTGCGAGTCAGAATTTCGTGAACATGCGTCAGGGTTTGGCGATTACCAACCCAACCCTGGATGATCGTTCAAAGGTGAAGGTTGACCGAGCGCCGGAGACAGATAACCAACGTTTTGCTGCCTTTTTGACGAGCGAGTTTGAGGGGGATGATTTCAAGCTAAAATACACCGGTAGCTATTCCCGTTACTGGTTCGATACTACCTCCGATGCGGATCACAGTGCGGCTGAAGATTCAGGTGTTGATTGGCGTAATCTGTTCTTCGTGGGCTTGCCGGTTTCTGTGTTGACGGGCCAGACAGTTACGCCTGCAGATATGACGTACAACGTAAACCAAACCGCGCGGTTTGACTCGCACGAGTTACAGTACATTTCTGATTATGAAGGCGATTTGAATTTCATTGCCGGCCTGTACTACTACCACAGTGACGAAGATCAAGTTGTGAGTTTTCGTGAGTTTAATGATGATCTGATAGAGGTTTATGCTTACTTTGCGAATGTCTTAGGAAGGCCAGTCAGTTCTGATAATTTTCTCTATCGTGGCGAAGCAACAGTAGATACGCGTTCCTACGCGGCTTATTCCCAGCTGCGATGGGACTGGACGCCAGACACCGTGCTTACATTTGGCCTGCGCTATTCGATAGACGACAAGCAGGGCAACGACAATACATTCGTGCAGTTTGTGGGGGATCCAGACAACCCTACTATTTTTCGTGCAGCGGAAGACGACTGGGACGAGGTAACCTGGCGAGTCGGTATCGACCACAACCTTGCAGACGATCATTTTTTGTATGCCTTTGTCGCAACGGGTTATCGATCGGGTGGTTTTAATTTTCAGAAACCCTCCGCAGATACCAATGTCGATCAGGTGGACCCAGAAAGCCTGACATCGTTCGAGGTCGGTTATAAGGGATCGTTGTGGGACAACCGAGCAAACGTCACTGTTTCAGCGTACTACTATGACTATGAAGATTTACAAGTACTAAAACGCGACGTAGTAAACGGCATTGGTTTGAATACGTTTGTGAATGCTGAAGAAGCTACCGCAGCGGGCCTTGAATTAGATTGGCAGGTATTACTGAACAAAAATTGGTTGTTAAGCGGCACGTATTCTTACAACGATACCGAGTACAAAGATTTCTTTTCCAAAGATGCGAACGCTTGCACCATCGGGCCGCTTGCTCAGGGGCGCGGGCAAGATCCGCTTTGCCAGGAAGATCTGAATTTAAAGGGTAATGAATTTCCGCTAACGCCGGATCACTCGGTATCTTTGAATGCCACGTACATGTGGCAAATGTTTGAAATGGATTGGCGCGCTACCACCAGCTTTCTTTACCGTGGTGATTCATGGGCCGACGCCTTTAACAACCCTGAGCTGGATAAAGTGGATGACTGGAGTCAGTGGGATGCCCGCGTAACCGCGATTGCACCCGATGAAGACTGGGAGGTGCAAGCCTTTGTCCGCAACCTGACCAATGACCGTGCTGAGACGGGTATTGGCCGGCCCAGCACCGTTACGCAAAATGCAATTACCGAGTTGTCCGATCCACGTTTATACGGTGTGCGGCTCACCTACAATTTCTGAGGCCGTCTATTTTTCCGCCAGTTCGCGCTCAATAATTTTGTGAAAGCGAACGGCGGATTCTTCCAGCCCGCCAAATGTCAGGTGCGTGTTGGCGCCACTCTTCATACCGCGCTGTGCGCCTTCTGAAACAAAAATGTCCTCTGCCTGAAAAACGCCACCGTCGATTAACTCAAATGAACGTAGAAAATGATCTCTTTCCTCGTCTGACTTTGGGGGAGCAGGCGTTAGCATAGTATGTGCAAAAATCGTTTTGTCGGGGCTCAGTGGAAACAAGCTGATGATGCTGGTGTATTCAGGGTGGAATATAAGAACGGCGTTTGGGAAAACGGTGTAAGAAAAAGTGGCAACACGCCGTAAATTTAGGGTTTCGGCAGGCTGGCTTATGGCTTCAGTAATTTCATTGCGTGCCACCGCGGAGCGGATGTGGTCGCCCAGGTTATCAGATTCCGCCACAGCGTCTGGAAAGAAGGGGCCCACGGTATTTTTGTGCAGGCGCGTTACGTGATATCCATCTAGAAAGGCGTCCTGTACCAGCTTCCAGTTACAGTCTATTGTTCGTACATGCTGTTGGCTGAAGTGCAGCGCCGACATGTCAAAGGTTTCAAGGTCTTCGCCCAGCCCGGCCAGGTGTTGGTCTATGTTTAACGAGCCTTCGAGCTGGATCCAAATCAGGCCGTTGCGCACTACGGTTTGAATGGCAACTAGGTTATGTTGGCCTGCATCGAGGTTCTCGAAGCTTTCGTCTCTGGGAATGTTTCGCAGTTCGCCATCTAGCCCATAAGTCCAGTTGTGATAGGGGCATACTAAAGACTTCAGCTGCTGGAACCCCTCGTTCTGCACCAGGCGCATTCCGCGATGCCTGCACACGTTCATAAAGGTACCAATCGCGCCTGTTTTGTCACGCATGGTCACCAGTGGCAGCCCCAGCCAATCATAGGCCAGTGTGTCGCCTGGCTCAGGTATCTGAGTTTGATGCCCAATAATGATCGGTCTGGCTTGAAACAGCGTACTTCGCTCGTTTTCCAGGTGGCGGCTGGAGGTATAGCGAGTGACAGGGATCTTCGCGGTCATGGCCTCTGGCCCGGGCGCTGTTCCTTCGGTGCGAGCAGCCAGTGTTTGGATTAGTGCTGTGGGCGGTATAGCGAGTGAGTTAGCGGGTTTAATTGCCATGGAAACTCCTGCCCTCCAGAAGCGACGAGTGGATGTTTATACGGGTAGAATAGCAGCGTCTCGCGACCAAAAAATACTTGAACGATAGAAATACATACTGTATGTTCAAATCCCTTTTTTGAGGGCCAAACCCTCTGAGTTTGGCTAGAGTTTTGTTGCTACGCGACTCTTGGCAATCAACGTTTCAAGGCGTCCAGATAGAGCGAATCTTCACAATTCAACTACACTGAATAGCGAGTTTTAGTATCGCCCCGGTTCATCTGCAGGGTTGATGTGCAGATAACACAGCGGCGTTCGCACCTACTTAAAGCCTAATTCACAAGTATTCTTACAAAGGAGCAAACCATGGCAGTTAAAGTCGTACCTAAGGAAGAGATGTTAGATGCCGTAGGCACCAAATTTGAGCCCGGCGAATGGATTGAAGTAACGCAGGATCGAATTAACACTTTCGCAGACTGCACAGAAGATCATCAGTTTATTCATATCGACGAAGAAGCCGCAAAGAATACTCCCTTTGGCGGCACTATCGCGCACGGTTTTCTAACGCTTTCGCTGCTTTCCAAGATGGCTGAAGGCAACGGCGTTGTACCTGAAAATATTCTGATGGGCCTGAATTACGGGTTCGACAAAGTGCGTTTTCTTACACCAGTGCGTGCAGGCAAGCGTGTTCGTGCCAATGCCGAAATTGCGGATGTGTCGACGAAAGACGGCAGCCGTTTTCTCATCAAGCAGGCAATTTCGGTAGAAATTGAAGGCGAAGAGAATCCTGCACTCGTTGCAGAGTGGCTAACAATGGTTGTCGCAGGCTAAACGCTTCAAACACATAAGCTGAAACAAATTTTTTGACAGAGGAAAATGAGAATGTCTATACGTTATGACGGCAAAGTAGCCATCGTTACCGGTGCGGGCCAGGGTCTGGGTCGTAGCCATGCAATTGAGCTTGCCAAGCGAGGCGCCAAGGTTGTTATCAATGACCTGGGTGGCGGCGTTGACGGTAGTGGTGGTTCTTCAGAGGCAGCGCTGGCTGTTGTAGCTGAGATTGAAGGCTTGGGCGGCGAAGCGATCGCCAATGGCGCCAATGTTGCCAAGTATGACGAAGTTGAAGCGATGGTAAAGCAGGCGATGGACACCTGGGGTCGCGTAGACATTCTTGTTAACAACGCCGGTATCCTACGCGATAAGAGCTTTGCGAAAGGCACGCTGGACGATTTTAAACTTGTACTTGATGTGCACCTGATGGGCAGTGTCAATTGCACCAAGGCGTGCTGGGACATCATGCGTGATCAGGGCTATGGTCGTATCGTGGTGACCACCTCTTCATCTGGTCTCTATGGCAACTTCGGTCAGACAAACTACGGCAGTGCCAAAATGGCCGTTATTGGAATGATGAACACGTTGGTCCAAGAGGGCGGCAAGTACGACATTCGTATGAACGCATTGGCCCCTACCGCGGGTACACGCATGACCGAAGGTCTTATTCCTGACGAAGCATTCGATTTGTTGACGCCTGAAACCGTCACTCCAGCCGTTCTCTATATGGTTAGCGAAGATGCGCCGAATAAAACCATCATTTGTGCCGGCGCCGGTGCGTACTCTGTTGCCAAGATTATCGAGACAGATGGCAAATGGTTGGCACCTGAAGATCAAACACCTGAAGGCATTGCTGCCAACTGGGATGCGATTTCGTCACCCGAAGGAGAAGCGCAGCCACAAGCCGGTTTTGAACAAACGGTGAAGTTTACTGGCAAAGCGATGGAAGGTCTGGGTTTAAACAAAGAGTGATATTAGTTACACCGCTCTAGATAATTCAATGTGCTTGGCGCGCGAAAATTGCGTGCCATCTGTGGAGACAACAGTATGAAAGATGCAGTAATCGTATCAACAGCCAGAACACCTATCGGTAAGGCATACCGTGGCGGTTTCAATAATTTAGCAGGCGCTTCTTTAGGAGCTGCTTCTGTCGAGGCGGCAGTCAATCGCGCCGGTATCGACCCCGGCGAAGTAGACGACGTGATCATGGGCTCTGCGCTCCAGCAAGGTACGACCGGCGCCAACGTAGCGCGGCAAATTGCTTTGCGTGCAGGTCTGCCAGTGACTGTATCGGGCATGACGCTGGATCGTCAGTGTTCTTCTGGCCTGATGGCTGTTGCTACTGCTGCGAAGCAAATCATCGATGACGGCATGGATGTTGTTGTAGGCGGCGGTCTTGAATCTATTTCACTGGTTCAAAACGAGCACATGAATATTCATCGCATGGTCGACGAAGAATTGATGGCCATGCACCCGAATATCCACATGCCGATGCTGCAAACGGCCGAAGTTGTTGCCGATCGTTACAACGTCTCTCGTGAAGCGATGGACGAGTACGGCCTGCAGTCGCAAGAGCGCACAGCTGCTGCATACGAAGCGGGTAAGTTTGCTGACGAATTAGTACCCGTTACTTGCAAACGTACCGTTTGGGACAAGGAAACCGGTGAGGCTTCTGAAGCTGAAGCGACTGTTTCTGCGGACGAAGGCCTGCGTGCTACTACTGCTGAAGGTCTTGCGGGTTTGAAGACAGTCATCGAGGGCGGGACAATTACTGCAGGCAACGCTTCACAGCTGTCTGACGGCTCGTCTGCGCAGGTAGTTATGGATGCTAAGCTTGCTGAGCAAAAAGGTCTTGAGCCTCTGGGTATCTATCGCGGTATTGCAGTTGCAGGTTGCGAGCCAGACGAGATGGGTATTGGCCCCGTATTCGCTGTGCCCAAGTTGTTGAAAGCCAATGGCCTGTCGATGGATGACATTGGTTTGTGGGAGCTCAACGAAGCGTTTGCCGTGCAGGTGATTTACTGCCGCGACAGACTCGGTATCGATAACGACAAGCTGAACGTTAACGGTGGCGCTATTTCAGTCGGCCACCCTTATGGTATGAGCGGTTCACGCATGATCGGCCACGCCTTGATTGAAGGTAAGCGTCGCGGTGTTAAGTATGTGGTAGTTACCATGTGCGTTGGCGGTGGTATGGGTGCTGCTGGATTGTTTGAAGTCGCCTAGTTGGCGGCAATCGAAAACGGCGCCTCAGGGCGCCGTTCTTGTTTGGGTAACTGAAAAAAATCGCATTGAGGTAAAAGTATGAGAGCAGTGTCCTGTAGTGAGCATGGCCTTCCTGAGAAATTGGCATTGGCTACCGATTGGCCCGAGCCAGAAGTCGGGGAGCACGATGTGTTGATCGATGTGAAGGCAGCAGGCTTGAATTTTCCTGATGTGTTGATGATTCAGGGTAAATACCAAATGCAACCCGATCTGCCTTTTGTTCCAGGTGGAGAGTGTGCGGGGGTTGTGTCTGCGGTGGGTGATAAGGTCACGCGCTATAATGTCGGCGATAAAGTGATTTCTGCAGGTGGTTCCGGTGCCTTTTGCGAGCGCATTGCTGTGCACGAGTTGGGTGCTTTCCCCATGCCTGAAGCGCTTAACTTCGAGCAAGCGGCCGGGGTTAGCATTACTTATTTCACGTCTTATTACGCACTAAAACAGCGCGCCAATTTGCAGGCTGGCGAGACACTGTTAGTGCTTGGCGCTGCCGGTGGTGTGGGCACGACTGCTGTCGAACTGGGTAAGCAGATGGGCGCAAAAGTGATTGCCGCCGCTAGCTCAGACGAGAAGCTTGAGTTGTGTAAAGAATTGGGCGCTGACGAAGTGATTAACTATAGCGAAGTCAATTTGAAAGACGCTATTAAGGAGCTCACGGGTGGAAAGGGCGTCGACGTTGTTTATGATCCAGTGGGTGGTGATTACGCAGAGCCTGCTATTCGCGGTATGGGCTGGAATGGTCGTTACTTGGTGATCGGTTTTGCAAGCGGCCCCATCCCCAAAATCCCGTTGAACTTAACGTTACTCAAGGGTTGTTCGCTGGTAGGTGTGTTTTGGGGGCGCTTCACGGGCGAAGAGCCGGAAGTAAATATGAAAAACATTGAAGAGCTCTGGGCACTTTTTGATAGCGGAAAAATCGCCCCTGTCATAACAGATAGCTTTCCCCTCGAGCAGTATGAGGAAGCGTTTAACTGCATGATGGAGCGACGCGCACGCGGTAAAGTTATACTGACGATGTAGTTAACTATTCGTACAGTTGCACATGCAGTTATACAAGCAATCTGGTTTGGGAGGGAACACAAGCATGCAAGGGTTCGAGTTCAACACAGTGAGACGTCTGGTCAGCGGGCCGGGTAAGGTTATGGAGCTGGCGAGTGAGTGTAGGGCGCTGGGTATTGCGCGGCCATTGCTCGTGACGGATCCGGGGTTGATGTCGATCGATCTGGTGCCGCCGGTGATAGCGGCCTTGGCTGCAGAGGGTCTTGAGCCAGTAGTGTTTGATCAAGTGAAAGAAGATCCTCCTGAGGCTACTGTTGAAGCGGCTGCCCAAATGGCGCGCGACGGTGGTGTCGATGGCGTACTTGCCGTGGGTGGCGGTAGCTCTATGGATGTGGCAAAGGTCGTCGCCGTACTGCTTGCTTCAGAGCAGCCCTTGACCGAGCTTTATGGTGTTGGCCAAGTGCAGGGAGGGCGATTGCCGCTGATACTCGTGCCAACGACTGCTGGTACCGGCTCAGAAGTGACCCCTGTTGCTGTTATAACGACGGGTGAGACGACGAAAGCAGGGGTCTCTTCTCCCGTTCTTTTACCTGATGTTGCATTGCTTGATGCCCAATTAACGGTCGGGCTTCCTGCTGCAGTGACGGCTATGACAGGGGTAGACGCGATGGTGCACGCTATCGAGGCCTATACATCACGGCACAAGAAGAACCCGGTTTCGGATATGCTGGCCCTGCAAGCGTTAGCGTTATTGTCGGGGAGTATACGCACGGCCGTTAGCGAGCCGGGCAATTTGGAGGCGCGTGAAAACATGTTGTTGGGCGCCTGTCTGGCTGGCCAGTCTTTTGCGAATGCGCCAGTGGCCGCTGTGCATGCGTTGGCTTATCCGTTGGGCGGCCACTATCACATCCCGCATGGCCTGAGTAACTCGTTAGTACTGCCCGCCGTTATGGACTTCAACACGCCCAAAGCGCACGAACATTATGCCCAGTTGTGTGACGTTTTTGTGGGTAAGCCGGTGGCAGGTAGCTCAGAAGCAAAAACAGCTGCTTTGATTGAAGCGCTTCGTCAGCTAATTGATGATGTGGCTTTGCCGGCGACTTTACAGGATGCGAAGGTAAAAGAAGCTGACTTAGCGATGTTGGCAGAAGATGCAATGTTGCAGCAGCGTTTGCTGATCAACAACCCACGCGAAGTTGAGTATGAAGATGCTCTTGGTATTTACCGTGCTTCCTATGGAGGTGCAGCATGAGTGCGCCGGAGCGCCCCAGCCGATCTGACTACAAAGTCTTTTATCCAATTTCAACGCGCTGGGCTGACAACGATATCTATGGTCATGTGAATAACGTGACTTACTATGCTTACTTTGACACAGCGGCTAACCGCTATCTGATAGAGGAGGGCGGCCTCGATATTAGCGATGGCACAATCGTTGGCTACGTGGTGAATTCCGGGTGTCAGTACCATGCCCCTATTACGTATCCTGAAGGCATTGAGGCTGGGGTTCGCGTTGATAAGCTTGGCAACAGTTCAGTGCAGTATGGCATTGCCATTTTTCGAGAAGGCGAAGAAGAGGCCGTGGCAAATGGCCATTTCGTTCACGTGTTTGTTGAGCGGGCTGCGAATAAATCGGTACCCATTCCTGAAAATTTGCGATCGGCTTTGGAAAAAATTCTCGTTTGATTTTTACTCGGTTTCGCAACCAAGCTTTGCATACTCTTGCGAATCAAAAAGTTCTTGCCCCCAGCGAGAGGAATTGAACATCTCGGTGTAGAGTTCGCAGCGCGCGTTAGTCTCGGTGATAATCGTATCGTTTTCGAGGCGTCGTCGAAAATAGGCAAGCGTGAGTCGGTTATCGCTCATTCTTATTCCGCCCCCGGCCGGTGAGTCCAGCAGCATCATTCCACCTCGCCCTGATTGCCATGTGGTCCACTGTGGTAGTTCCCCCTTCCTGCCTGTTCCAGGGTTTCCCGTTCTCGCAAATTGCGCCCAGTAGCTCATCATTCCTGCAGAAAGTGCTTCCCTACCTTTGCGATTCCCCGCAGTGAAGAGTCTTGGAATAGGGAATAGACCTTCGAAATCGCCAAATACAAAAGGGATTTCCAGAGCGTGTGCCGCTCCCAAAGCCGTGCTCCAGTCAGTGATGCCAACGCTGCCGCCTTCGTCCCAATCAAATCGATAGGCATAAAGTGATGGATGGCCACCGGCGGTCATGATGTCTGCCGGGTGATCCACGGCGGCGAGTTTCCATCGGTCACTGTGGTAGGCGGCTTCGTTGTCAAAAGACGCCTGGTCTTTGATACGTGGAATAAGCCCGAAAACGCGATCAGAGTATTCTGGATCCATTGCCATAAACAGTTTTAGTTCATCGCGGTTGGTGCCGGTTATAGTGGGCACGCTGTTATAGTTTTTCGGGTTCTCAAATTGCTCATAGAGTGTTTGTGCCGGTAGTACATAGCCGTCTCTAACCGTTTGTGGGGCTGAGTACATTCCGCTTTCAGTACCTAATCCGGCCAAGAGTTGAGCCAGGCTTTGCGAACGCAGGAAGCTCGCCATTTCGCGCTCAGGCATCTCGGCTGCGATGCTTGCGGCTTCTTCTTTCGAGCTGGCTTTGCCTGTTTGAATCAGTAGACGCAGTACTGTTTCGCCGGAGCTGTTTTCTTCGCCCGGAGGGTTGTCCTGCAGCGTATTTTGCGCAAGATAGACTGGCGTTGTAGACGCCGCGCCACTCTGGGCTATGGCGCGTTGAAACAGCCCTTTTGCCAATGGCGAGGCCAATAGCATGTAAACGTTACGCCCACCGGCAGATTCACCAAACACCGTAACGTTGCTGGGGTTGCCACCAAAAGCAGATATATTTTCTTGAACCCATTGCAGTGCGGCAATGGTATCGAGTGTGCCGTAGTTGCCTGAGGCATCTTCGGCATTCGCTGCGCTTGCGTGCAATGCTGGATGGCTAAACCAGCCGAGTAAGCCCAGCCGATAGTTTATCGTTACTACAATGAGTTTTTCACGCCCCGCTAGAATTGGCGCGGGGTACTGCGATGAAGCGCCGACGGTGTTACCGCCGCCGTGTATCCACACCATCACTGGCAGTGCACTGTCACCGGAGGGAATGGCATCTTCGTCAAAGCGTGGCGCCCAGATGTTCAGCGTAAGGCAATCTTCAGAGCCAGCGGCGGCGCCCGGTTCGCCTTCGGCGCCGGCAAACAGGCTTGCCAGCTGCGGGCAAGTTTCACCGTAGCCAAGCGCTTCTCTTGTGCCTTCCCACCCCGGGGCGGGTTGCGGAGCACGCCAACGGTTTTCACCGGCTGTCGATGCGGCATAGGGAATGCCCAGCCATGCATGGGTGTTTTCGCTGTCTTCAAAACCCACTAGTTCACCGGCTTCTATGGACCGCAGACTATTTGCTGCTGGAGTGAGCTCGGGTTCTGGCCGTGTAGAAAAAAATGCGTAAGTCGCTATCGCGATTACCAGCAATATGGCTGCTTTCTTCATGGTGTAGGCACCGTAGTATTTCTTGTGCGGCAGAGCACTGATTGGTATCTAGAATACTATTGATGGTGCATTAGCGTGTCCGTTATGTACAGGCGTGTTATGGGGTTGTGGTTGGCAAAAATGGGTCAGGGCTGTGCGTCATCCTTCGGCATGTTCGTCAGCTGCACCACCAGTAAAACAGAGAGAAAAACACCAGCACTGAACAGCGGCGCGAACGCTGGATTGACCTGATACAGCGCACCGGCGCTGATAGGACCGACGATGAAGCCAATTGCCGGGCAAGAACTTACCAGACCCGCAGCAGCGCCCTGTTCTTCGACAGATACTGCCAGTGAAGCGGCAGCAGATATCGAAGGCATGCACAGCGCTGTACCGGCGCCTAGAAAAGCCATTCCTATCGCTAGCACAGTGAATGTGTTGAATTGCGAAATCGTGAGTGCGCCTATTAGCAGAGAAGCCAGTCCCAGTCTAATGAACTGAAGAGGCTTTAGCTGTAGTTTTTGCAGTACCGTAACTTGAACAAGAAAAGTGAAGATGGCCGATACCATTAACGCAGCACCTGCCATCTGCGCTGTTTCAATACCGCTTAAACCAAGCTTGTCTTGTAATGCGAAGCCCAGCGTTTGTTGTATGCCGGAGAACCCCACAAACAGGCCAACTGCGGTTAGCAGGTAGATAGCGATTCTGGGGTCGCGATACCGCAAGCGGGCTGTGGTTTGTCGAGTCTTTAAATCTTGTAAAGCAGTGATCGGTAATTTCTGCCAAATAAGTATGGCGGCAAACGCGGCAAGGCATGCGGCGAAGTACATGGGCGCTAACAATCCGAAGGTGGCGAGTGCTCCGCTAACGGCTGGACCCAGTATCGTACCCATGCTGTTTGCCGTGCCAATCCGCGCCATTGTTTTGGTGCGAACATTGCGGCTGGTGTTGTCAGCTGCATACGCAGATGCAGCTGGGCCAGTGGCTGACATAACGATTGATTGGCTGCAGCGTGCCACGAGCAAAACGCAATACAGTATTGTGCCGCTGAGCAGCCCTGTCAGCCCTGCGTAAAACACACTGGCAAAAATCGCGGTGCCAACGGTATAGCCGATCAGGCCGATGATGATAATGGGCTTGCGACCTGTGCGGTCGCTTAGGCTGCCCCAGCGCGGCGCTGCCAAACCGAACACGAGGGCAGAGATGGCGACAATCGATGTGATTTGCAGTTCACTCAATGCAACCTCGCGACCCAGAGGGGCAAGAATGGCAAACACCAATGATTGGCCCATTCCGGTCGTCATGAGCGCAAGGATTAACACAGTCAGCTGTTGGCGTGACAAGTGCTCCGTCAATTTGGGTGCCGTGAAATTATCGCCACAGCGCGCCTACTTAAGTTCTGACGAAGACTTGCCCAAGAGCCGACGAGCAACGATAAGTTGTTGGATTTGCTGTGAGCCTTCAAAGATGTCGAGAATCTTTGAATCACGCGCGAATTTTTCCAGTAACTCGTTCTCGCTGTAACCCAGACTTTGGCAAAGTGCGACGCAGCGCAGTGTTATCTCATTCCCTACGCGTCCTGCTTTTGCCTTGCACATGGATGCTTCCATCGAGTTTGGCTCTTTGTTGTCGGCCATCCACGCTGCTTTGAGTACAAGCAATCGCGCTGCGTTCCACTCGGCTTCCATGCGGCAAAGCTCTGCCTCGATCGCGCTCAGGTTGTCAGGCTTTTTGTCCAGGCGTAGCTCTACACCTTCTTCTTTTAGTAACTGCTGTGAAAGGTCCAGTGCTGCACGTGATGTTCCGATGGCCATCGCCGCCACTGGCGGACGCGTGTTGTCGAATGTTTGCATAACGCCGCCAAAGGCTTTTTTGCGGCCTTCCTCGCTGTCTGCAACTTCTGCGCTACCGAGAATATTAGCTTTGGGTATCCGGCAATCACTAAAGCTTATAGCTGCGGTGTCGGAGGCGCGAATACCCAGTTTGTGCTCTAGTCTGGTGACTTCGCAGCCAGGTGTTCCCTTTTCGACGATAAATGATTTGATAGCGGCTTTGCCCAGTGATTTATCCAGCGTGGCCCAAACCACCAAGGTATCGCAGCGGTCACCGTCTGTGACGTATATTTTTTCACCGTTGATTACCCATTCGTCGCCATCGAGTACGGCGGTGGTGCTAATGTTGGCCGAGTCAGAGCCGGTACCAGGTTCGGTGATACACATAGCTGCATAGCTGCTGCCGTATTTTTTCACCTGTTCTGGAGTGCCTACGGCATTTATTGCTGCATTGCCAAGCCCGCTACCGGGCATCCCCAAAAATAGGCCAACGTCGCCCCAGCACAAGCCAAACAAGCCAACACAAGACCCCATGTTTCCGCCGTTAACGATCTCGCCCTCTACGCGCGGCTTCTTTGCTGCGCCGGTGGCACCTGCTCGTGCGCCACCAATCAGTTTCGCGGCTTCTTCCATTTCTTTGGGGTAGGTATGCTCTTCTTTGTCGTACTTGCGGGAGTAGGGGCGCATCATGTGTTCCGCGAGCATCATCGTTTGCTCTAACGTTTCACGGTGCTTTTTTCCAAGTTCCAAATTAATCATGATTGAGGTTCCTTAAAATATTTTTGTTCGGCTTAAGCGCTGGCCAGCCCTTCCAAAATCGCGATCGCGCGTAAGTTTCGATACCACAGTTCAACGGGGTGCTCTTTAGTGAAGCCGTGTCCGCCGAGAAGTTGTACGCCATCGGTACCAATTTTCATGGAATAGTTGTCACACTGCACTTTGGCAAGGTAAGCCGCTTCGTGAAAGTCTTCACCGCGCTCTGCTTGAGATGCAGCGCGCCATGTCATTAGCCGCATGCCCTCAAGCTCTATGGCGATGTCAGCGATCATGAATGCAACCGCCTGACGATTGCTAATGGGTTCACCAAAGGCAATGCGTTCGTTTGCGTAAGGGCCTACGTAGTCGAGTACAGCCTGACAAGTGCCAACGGTGAGTGCGCAAATCCCGATGCGAGAAAGATCCAGAAACCGCTGTAGGTTAAATTCACTATCACCCAATAGTGCGTCGGCAGTTAGCTCAACGTTGTTAAACGTGAGAGTGGCCATCTGCGCGCCGTTCATACCCATGTTTTCTTCGCGTACGCGCGTTAGCCCTTCGGGCGAGCCCTCAATAATGAACGCTGCGGGGCTGCCGTTTTCTAAAACGGCGATGGCGATGATGAGTTGTGCATCCATGCCCAGCGGAACCAGTGATTTGGTGCCATTTAGTGTATAGCGCCTTTCGTTACCCTCACCTTTAGCTGTAGCGGTCATTGTGGGGGCCGTTGGCTCAAAGGTGGCGCGAGGTTCTAACAGAGCGGTGGTTGCTGCAAGAAACTGACCTTCGCAAAACAGTGGAAGATACTTCTCCTGTTGTGCTGGCGAGCCCTGGTCTAGCACAGTGTTTACGAACGATAGCGGAGCAACTGCGGCTAACGCCAATGCTGTATCGCCGTGGGCTAAATCTTCCAGTATCAGTGCATTGGAGACAGGTGAGCGGGCCATGCCGGCGCCGCCTAGCGCCTCAGGAATTGGGAGGAGACTCAAGCCCAGATCGGCTGTTTTAGGTAGGCAATCCTCGAGCGGTGAATCGCCGGAATCGACTAGCTGCCCAACGGGTCGAAATTCTGCAGCGGCAAAGCGCTGCATGGTTTCACGGTTCATGCGTTGATCGTCGGTTAACGTGAGATCAAACAGCAGGTCTTCTGCAGTGTCGGTCATGATGTGTTTCCTTTTCTATCTGTTACTACAAAGTGTGTTCAGCAGTTGATGAGAATTTTCGGTTAATGGCTTGGCGCGCAGAGCCCGCCAATAAGGTAATCCACGAGATGTTCCAGCAATGTGTCTTCAGCGAACTGGCTGAGGTCGCCCAGCGGCGAGTGTTTTAGCCACGCAGCGTCTGCAACACCGTGCAGCACGTTGGTGCTGATAAACATTAGCCTGAGTTTGCGTACCTGCGCCGGCAAATGCGGAAGCTCGCGGGCTAGCGCTTTGTCGAGTTTCTTAAAAAACGGTGAATAGAACTCATTGACCAGTGTTGCGATTTCTTCGTCGCTTTCACTCACCATTCGTGACAAAAACCTTACCGCGTCAGGGCCCCAGACGTTCTGCGAGGGCAATCGAACCAACGGTTTCAAAATTTCTCGACAGGCTGTTCGGATATTTCGTTCATCAGATTTTTCAGATTTCAGCTCTCTGGCGATCACCGCCAGTTCTCGTGCTATCAGCTCAACCAGTGCTTTGATAACGCCCAATCTGTTTTCGAAGTGGTAGTGCATGGCTGCGGAGTTCCGAGAGCCAGCCTCATTGCTAATGCGTCTGAGTGACACCGCATGTAAACCCTCTTCAGCGTAGAGCCTTAGCGCAGTAAAGAGTAGTTTCGATCGTGTTTCATCGGCTCGCGAAGCACTAGCTGCAGGCGCTTCTTCAGCCGCAGTCATATTAAGTCTTCGCCTTTGGTCTTGATAAACAGAGCAAGTAGCTTTGGGTAGCCCGTAGGGAATAGTCGAGAGACCATTGTCAGGAGCTTTGCATCCCACCCAATGAGTAGTCGAGGCTTTCTGCGCTGGGCTGCGTGTAAGATTTGTTCGGCCGCTGACGTGGGCGTGGTGCCTGCCATTTTTTGAAATCTGTCACCGCGCTCATCCGGAGATTCGTTGGGGTCACCGCCGCGGGCAGAGCGAGCGATATTCGTTTTGATGCCGCCAGGGTGTACACAGCAAACATGAATATTGGTGCCAGTAAGCTCCTGACGCAGTGCTTCGGTGTAGCCGCGCACCGCAAATTTTGCTGCGTTATAAGCTGATTGCGTGGGAACCGAGATGATGCCGAACACGGAGGAGATATTGATCAGGTTTGCTTCTGGGGAGCGGTGCAGCAGGGGGAGAAAAGCTTTCGTTCCATAGACGACACCCCAGAAGTTGATGCCCATCAACCATTCGATATCTTCGTACTCCGTTTTTTCAACGGTGGACATGAGTGCAACACCGGCATTGTTTACAACGATGTCCACGCGGCCTTTTTCGCTATCGATACGTTCAGCCCAGGCATGCATGCCGTCTTTGTCGGCGGCATCAAGCACCGTAGTATCGGCGGGTATCGAAGGCTGGGGTAGTAGGCTTAGTGTTTCGCTCAGGCCAGAGGCGTTGATGTCACTGAGGTAGAGTTCGCAGCCCTGTGTATTTAGGGCGATGGCCAGCGCGCGCCCGATCCCAGAGCCGGCGCCTGTCACTACGGCAATTTTATTGGCAGCGTAAGTCATTGATATGTCATGCCGAGCATATGCGCTGGCTACGTTAAGAGTGTGATAGAGCATCATAGGCGCTATCTATATTAAAGCAACTGCTTTATTTTCAAGATTAATGTCCGCTGCACACGGTTTCCCTCCTGCGTATTGGGGCGCAATGCTAGACAGCCCCCAGCCCATCCCCTACAATCCCGTCTCAGATTTCGCGGGCTCGACTACCCTTCATGGTAAGGTTCAGTTACCGCGTATCCTGTAGCAAGTACACAGCTGCTCACAACGTTTGAAGTTCATATAAAAGGCGAGATGAGGTTACCCATCTCGCTTTTTCGCGAGCGCGCAAAGAGTAAGCAACAAGCTGTGCAGTGTCTGGTATGTGGAGGTTCGTTTGACCATTGAAGCCATCTTGGCCCTTGAAGACGGTAGTATTTTCAAAGGCTTGGCGATCGGAGCAACCGGTAGCTCGGTTGGCGAGGTGGTATTTAATACGGCCATGAGCGGTTATCAGGAAATCCTGACCGACCCGTCGTACGCCAAGCAGATCGTCACGCTCACCTATCCCCATATCGGCAATACCGGCACGACGCCACAAGACGAGGAGTCTACTGGTATCTGGGCGACGGGGCTGGTGATTCG
>JBGCFE010000148.1:0-3592 GCA_045106775.1 Halioglobus sp. | reverse complement strand
GACATTATTCCATCTCGCGTTCGAAATCGCGGCTTCGCATTCGTTGTTGAACGCGCGCATTGTCAAGCGGATCTGACGATTCATCATTGTTCGACCTTTAGCCAAACTGCCGTCTAACTGCAAACGATGTTCGCACTATTTTCTACAGCAACTATCATTTTTCAGTCTTTCGTCCGAGCAACGGAAATTTCATTTTGCCAGATACGACACTTTGTTTTGTAAAACGGCAAGGTGCTGCACCGTTCGCAGACAAGGGTGATGAAATTGAAAGGGTAATTTTGCCGATATCGTCTGATGTTGCGATAGTCGGTAGCCCTGAGAAGAAGCCTAGACTGCCTCTGAAAACAATTAACCGCCTACTTGCGGGGTATACCTTTGGGGCATTTGTTGCGAGTGAACAAAATGCAACGTTTCAGGGGCTTACCGGACGTATTGGTAAATATGCGTCGATAGCTAAAACACGCGACTTTAAGTTTAGTGTGGCTGATCTGGATATGTATCGAGAACCGACTTAGCGAGCGGATAGTATGCTCCAAGCGAACGCTGTAATCAGGGTTATGGTATATTCTAAATCGCGGATCTGACCTTTAGGGCATTTCCATATGCTCATTCGCACTCCGTCGAAGCTTCCAGTCTGTCGAAGCGGTTCTGAGCTAGATCGCCCTTTGAGATCTTTACATACAGAATGCCGTTGTCGCCCCACCACCATCCCATCGGTAAGTCACAGGAAATCTGAAACAACAGCGCGTTGGATGGATCGAGTTCAGGTTCAGTTTGCACGGGTATGAGTTGACCACCAATCTGATGTCGTCCGCTACAATCAAAAAAGCGCACTTTTTCTTCTAGATCCTCTCGCACCTGTTTCGGAATCGCGATCGGAGCCAGATTGTCTCGCGTGTAGATATCCAAGAGATCTTCGCGTACCGCCATTTTTTGAATTCTATCTACGGACAAGCCGGTTTCTTCTCTTGTCAGGAGAGCATGGTCGATCCTCTTCCAAAATGTAGTTCTTTCATTTTCCCAGATAGCGGATAGTTCTTTCCAGTCATTTTGGCTAATCGGCGTTTCGAGGTTTCGTTCCAGTATGCTCTGCATCGCCCTCTTCAGATTTTGGGCTATACGTGCTCCCCATTGGAGGTGAGCTTCACCAAGTTGCTTTATTTCAGCATTCAGTTTTTGCTCACCGGCTTGACCAGGAAAGCTCTCAAGAAGGTGTTGAAGTTCCTTTCGGCGACGCTCCATGGTGGCAAGTACACCATGACAGTTTTGTAGATGATACTCGCGCCGTTTCAGTTGGTCAGCTTCTAACGTGGCGCGATCCCGTTCAAGTTTCTTGGTCTCTTCAGCAATGAGACGATTTTGAGCGGTGATCTTGGCCTCAAGAACAGGCATCGCTCTTGCAAACCAGCCCTCTCTGCGCTCTTTTTTGAGTGCTTTGGTCAGCTCAGTACGGGCACGCCCGCGATGGTTCCAATCACCATCAAGGAAGTTTGGGTTTTCGATACGGCGACGTTCAAATTCCGCGTTGAACTCGTCCATATCAGGTTCAGGCGGGTCATCAATCAGGCCCAATTTGTTCCCAATAAAATCGCGTCTGAAACGCTCTGAGTCATCTATCTCGCTGAGAATTCCCTCGACAACCCATGAGGCACCACGCCAGGTGAGTGGCCGTTCAAGATCAATATCCCTTCCGTTTAGGCCTTTCTCGTTTACTGGCGCGCCATAGAGTTCTTCAGTGGAAATATATAGCTTCACAGGCCAATTTAGCTTGTCTGGCTCGACGTCATATTCATAGGAAACAAGGTCGACCGGCCACTTGCGCCAATAATTGGGGATAACTTCTGGGAAAACAGGTTTTGATAATGCACGATATTGGTATCCGGCAAAACGAAGTCTTGGACTATCTTCTGGCGGTTCAATGTCTGGACCAAGACTGTCGATATGGAGCACTTGCGCGTTACCGTCTTGACGAAAACCATCGATATCCCCAGCTTTGATGAACAACAAGATCCATCCACTACGAGGCCCAATACCCCCCCAAAGTGAGGAGGGGAAATCATCGCAACAAATTTGTGCTACGAACTGAAGTGGAGAGCCGTCAGAACATCGTGGCCAGTTTATTTCTTCTGGCATCTTCGGCAGACCGCCCAACCATGATCTCGCAATTTCTTCATGGCGGATTGGTACCTGCCTCTTCAGGAGGATCGCGGCGTCTTTGTCTTTAGGTTTTTTCAAGACCATTTCCTGTTCAACGACCTCTTCAGCTGATAAAAACTAGAACTAGTTTCAATATCTCCCACCCAGTGACAAGCTGCAAAGTATGAATGGGGAACGGTGCGCTGGGAAGTGTGAAATTTGGTAATTCGTTTTATGGTGCGATGACTAGTTCTGAGGCAACCATTCAAGGTAGTTACTCGACACAGGTTACCTGAACAAACTCATAGCGCTCTTCCAGTTCGGTCTGTTCGCTCCTGGTAACCGGTATTCCGTCCAGCCAAAGTCGCTTTAGCGAAGGTAACTGCGCTAGCTTTGGAAGCACGCCCTTTGATGTCAAAGCTGTCTGAAAATCAAAGCCTCCAACAGATAGGTACTCCAGGTGATTTAGCGCCGTCAGCATGTTGAGATCCTCTTCTTGGATGTCTAATGCCCAGATGTCTAGCTCTCGAAGTTGAGACATTTCGCAAATGCTTTGTAAGCCTTTTCTCCCAATGAGTGTCGCCCCCACATCGAGTTGAACTATCTGCCTTGAGCTAGCCAAAATCGAAGCCATCTCATCGTCAAGGGACGATGCTTCTAGATCTAAGTTCTTCAGTTTCTCCATACCTACAAGCTTTTCCAAAGCTGCTCTGGAAAGGTTGGAGTTTTGGGCACTCAGCGTTCTCAGGCTTGGTAGATCAGCAATGCAGCAAAGATCGTTACTAGATAGAGCATATCCCCGAAACGTTTTGAGTGAAGTTGATTTATGTAATTCTTTCAATGAATTATGTTCGTGGAGCATTGAAACGTAGATGTCTTCCAAGCCAGGTGTGCAAAGCAGTTGACGTAGTGCAGCTTTGGTTGCCGTGCACCAGAGCCCAATCCTTCGCACAGAGTTCCATCGTGATACTTCACGTGCCATTTTGACGTTGAACATACGATCAAAAGATATCGTGAGATCTTCGACCGGTTCGGAGGGCCTTAAAGACCGAAACTGTTTAGCGGAGGTGGGTTGGTCGATAGAAATCGTGATCGGCTCTATTTCTCTTGTCATCCTCGAAGCTTCTCATGTTTGACGCATATGTGGGTCGTGAACATCGGCCTTCCTGTCCGCCCAATGCACCATAAAACTCCAGAGTGCCAAAACTGTGTCATGTGAAAAGATGAATCGTGCCCATAATGGTCACCATAACATCCCGTTATAGAGAGATAAAAACATATATAAATCAGTTATTTATATGTAGTTGGACTCTCGCAAGCGCCTCGCGTTCACATTCTTCGAGATTGGCATAATAGCGATACCGTCGTGGGTCCGGCCGTAATCGTCGCGTTTGCATAATCAAGAGAGTGCCGCCGGTCAGGACTGCGCCTCTGCTCAGATAAGCTTTGCTCGCTG
>JBGCFE010000147.1:0-12740 GCA_045106775.1 Halioglobus sp. | reverse complement strand
GTAAAAAAAAAGCTGCAGTTTTGCACCTCGGTGTTGGTATTTTACGACTGCCAATCTACCCCTTAGATGAAATATCTTTAGATTCATACACTTAGCCTGTCGCTAAAAAGCGACAGAATATAAAGCGACGGTAAGCAGACTATGCATTTGATCAAAAACACGCATTTAATAGCGGTAAAGCGTTGCCGCCCGATTCCGCTAGCCACGCGGTCTGCAGCGCCTGTACAATCGGCGCTTACCTCGCTCAAAAGCAAAACTTCTTTTAACAATCAGGATGCCAAGCCAATCAAGACTTGCCATACATCGACTGCCTCTGGGACACACGGATATCTCGTGTGGCAAAGCGTGGCGGCAGGCTTGCGGCAACCCGCCGCGAGAATTACATTCTTTTTAGCTCTCGCCTTACTGCTCTCTATTACACTCCATGTTCCGCAGGTGAAGGCAGAGAGCACACCAACTGCTCCGCTGGAAGGCGCTCAGGCGAAGGGGTTGGCCGTCGCAAAAGCCGCAGATCAATCTGATGCCGGGTTCGGCGACTCAACTGCCGATATGGCCATGGTGCTTCAAATATCGGAGAACAAAACGGTCACACGAATGATGCGCCAACTCACGCTTGAAGTGGCCGATGATGGTGATAAGAGCATTCTTGTTTTTGATCGACCCAGAGACCTCAAGGGCACCGCCATTCTGACCCACACGCATCGAACTACACCAGACGATCAGTGGCTTTATTTGCCTGCCCTCAAGCGAGTAAAGCGAATCTCTTCTTCAGATAAGTCGGGCCCCTTCATGGGCAGCGAATTTGCTTACGAAGACCTGGCATCCCAAGAGGTTGAAAAGTATCACTATCGCTATCTACGCGAAGAGCCTTGTGCCGACGATATGTGCGATGTCATTGAACGTATTCCCACGGATAAAAAATCTGGCTACTCCTATCAAATTGCCTGGTTCGACCAAAGCGAACATAGACTGCAGCGTGTAGATTACTTTGATCGCAAAAGGTCGCCCCTAAAGACCATGGAAATGGTTGGGTATAGGCCCTATTTAGATCAGTTTTGGCGCCCTGATGAAATGCACATGAGCAACCATCAAACAGGCAAGAGCACGATACTTCAATTTTCCAACCACCGTTTTCAGGTTGGCCTGAATGACGCTGACTTTACTCGGAACGCTGTTTCCAGAATGCGGTAATCCCCATGATTTACTCTTTACGCTCCGGCACTAAGCACAACCTCAAACCCGCCCGCATTTGCCTGCTGGGAATACTCATGCTCTTGGTGGCTCCGGTTCCCGCCACGCTGGCGGCTTCGCAAGTCACCGAAGTTCTGGACGTACGACTTGGTCAGATACCCGGCCGCACCCGGTTAGTATTTGATCTATCGGAACCCACCACGTTTCAGCTCAAAGAAATGGAAAGTCCACGGCGGCTCGTAGTTGAACTCAACGGAGCCTCCAGCCAGTTTGACCATAGTGCTGTTCCAGTCTTTGGCACACCGATCAAGCGTATCAAGGCATCACAGCAAACGGATACCACCTTAAGTTACGTGGTCGATGTAAGACAGGAGGTTAAACCCCGTCTTTACGCATTGGAGCCCAACGTACAACATGGACACAGATTGGTGCTTGATCTCTATCAACCTAAGAAAACTAAATCAGCCAATCCTGTAGAGCCAACCCGAGTAGTCAGCAACACGACGCTGGCGGCAGATACACCCCAAAGAAAGCAGCCCGCCTCGCCGCGCAGCGCCACCAGAATCGAAACCCAGCCTCCCGAAGCGCCGCAGGGTGACCTCTCTGGCTATGTTACCCTCGATGCTCGCGTATTCGCCGAAGATCCGAAATATTCAGGCCAGGATGACCACACCGCATCCATCGCAATAGAGCCGCAGTATTTCATCGATTGGGCAGATGGAGAACAACGCTTCGCCTTTCGCCCATTTGCGCGCTACGACGCAAACGATGACGAACGCACGCACGCAGACATCCGAGAACTTTACTGGAGAATGGAAAAAGATAACCTCGTGGTAAAGCTCGGCGTGGATGTGGTCTTTTGGGGCGTAGCGGAATCTCAGCATCTAATTGACGTAATCAACCAGACCGATTTTGTAGAGAATATCGACGGAGAAGACAAACTCGGGCAACCAATGATTAACATTGATTACTCGACGGAATGGGGAACGTGGCAAGCCTACTTGCTACCGTATTTCAGAGAACGCACCTTCGCTGGAGAAGACGGCAGGCTGCGCTTTGATCCGGTTGTTGATACCGATGATCCACAATTTGAAAGCGGCGACGAAGAGAAGCACGTCGACTTTGCACTGCGGTGGAGCCACTATTTCGGCGACTGGGATGTAGGGCTTGCGCATTTTTCTGGCACCACAAGAATACCGCTGTTTATACCTAACGGCTCGAGCGACGCTGCGCGACTGCTACCGTACTACTTCCAAATCGAACAAACGAGTTTGGATGTACAGGCAACGAAGGGTGCTTGGCTTTGGAAGCTGGAAGCTCTGTATAACAGCAACAACGTCGAAGATTACTATGCCGCTGTGGGCGGTTTCGAATACACACAGTTTGGCGCTATAAACGACGTGGCCGATCTAGGGTGGCTACTCGAATATCATTTTGACGAGCGCGATGACACTGCCCTTACCCCGCTACAGGAGGATCTATTTTTGGGCGTTCGCTACACGGGCAATGATGTAGCCGGCACTCGCTTACTCGCAGGAGTGGTTGTGGATACCAGCTCGAGATCAACCTTTGGCAACCTTGAAGCTGTGAGGCGCTTAGGAGAAAACTGGACGCTTACGTTTGAAGCCAGAATGTTCTCCAATATCGACAACAATGATCTGTTGCGCTACTGGGAAGATGACGATTATATCGAGCTTCAACTTGCTCGATATTTCTAAGCTATGAACGCGCCCGACCCTGCTCTAACTACCTGAGAGCTTCTGTAACAGCGCCTCTGCTTCTGGGCGCGATTCGAAATCCCCTGGCGCCGACAGCAGCGCTTTCAAAATTCTAGCAGCCTGGTCGCCCTCTCCGATGCGCGATGTCGCCAACGCAAGATGATATCGAATATCAGGGCTGTTCGGCGCCGCTTGAGATGCCTTCTCAAACGTTCTGTGCGCCTGCGTTAAATCGCCTTTTGCAAGCTGCAACACACCTAGGGTATCAAGGCCAGCGCCCCACTCTGGTGTAAGCTCTACCGTCTTCTGGGCCCACTGCATGGCTTCGGTTGGATTTGTATCGCGCAGCAGCCAGGCAATATTGTTAGTAATTATGGAATCGTCAGACTTCAGCTTATCCATTGTGCGGTAAACCGCTACCGCCTCGCTATCGTCCCCGCGCTCCATATAGGAATTGGCCAGATGAAACATCACTTGCCGGTCTTCCGGGTTGTCCTTTAACCAATCTTGATAGACCTTCAAAGCTGCCTTTTGTTGCCCTGCATTCCAATGTGCAATGCCCAACTGAATCACCAGCATGCTACTGGGCACTATCTCGAATGCCTGCCCAAAGGCCGCTATCGATTCGTTATAGTCTTTTTTATGCAGTGAGAGCCATCCATTTTCAATCAACACTTCGGGACGGTTTGCATAGGCTGGATCAATATCGTCAAACTTCTCTAACGCCTCGTCCGGCCTATTTTGCTGGCGTAGCATTCTCACTCGCATCACGCTGGCGCCTAAGTGATCTGGCTGCAGTTTCACTACTTTGTCCAGCGCAGCTTTACCGTCTTGTAAATTACCGTTTTGCATCAGCGCCTGCGCCAAAAGGTAATTCGAATCGGCATCATTGCGCGCTTCAACAAGGTTCTTAAAATTGTTCAACGCCAGCGGATACTGGCCAAGCGCCATCTGGGATCGACCGAGCACCTCCAGTATTCGCGGATCCGTGGCTTCATCACCCTTCGCTTCATAAACAAGACTCAGGTTTCGCGATGGCTGCCCGGTGCGCAAATACAGCCTTGCAAGGCCAAGCCGCAGAGAAAGATTATTTGGAGACTCAGCTACCGCATCTTCCAACCGCTTGGTTGCGCGCTCGTACTCACCCTGCTGTTGATCCAGGGTAGATAGTGCCAATAGCGCCGAGGGCTCAGCGGGCTGGTACTTTAGTACGTCTTCATAGAGCTTACGTGCACCCTCGATATTGCCGTCTTTTAGCTCTAGTCGCGCTAAGTTGCTTGCGGCATTAGGGTTACCAGGCTTTAACTGCAAAGCCCTGTTGAACATCTTGCGCGCTTCGCCCACTTCGCCGCTACCCACATAGGCACCGCCCAACAAAGTGAGTGCATCCCAATTATCTGGCTGCTCCTCTACCAACTTTTTCGCAGTCGCAATAGCCGAATCCCAGTCGCTAGCATTAAGGTGAGATACCACGGCGAGGAGGCGTGTCTGCCCCACGTTTTGCCCCTTACGCTCAGCCTCTGCTAAAGCTCTGCGCGCAGCTTCCTGGTCTTCCAGCATCAGGCCAAGAGCCAGCCGTAAGTGGGCGCCTTCTGATTCGGGATGCAGCTCGACGATACGGCGATAGTTTTCCACCGACTTATCAGGATCACCCTCCAACACTGCAACATCCGCCAGTAACGCCAAAGACCAGGCATCATCGGGATCGAAAGACAACAAATCTTCTAAGACCTGCCGCGCTTCGTTATAGTTACCCTGTGAAAACTTTAGGGCCGCATACAGTCTGTGGCCTGCTGTATAACGCGGCGCTTTTGCTCTGAATATGCCAAGGTTCTCTTCGGCCTGCTCGATATTGCCTTGTTTGTAATGCGCTACCGCCAGGAAAAAACGCGCCGGGAGATAGCTGGGCGTTTGCTCCAACATGGTATCGAAAGCAGCAGCGGCAATCTCATTTTTATTCCGCTTCAAATTTAACTGGCCGCGCACATACAGAACGAGCGGTTGCTTTATCTTTAGACGTGCATTTTCACGACGGGCACTTTGAAAATCCTGCTCAGCACTTTTCAATTTATTCTGGAAAATCCGCATCATTGCTCTGCTGGCAAGGTCGTATACGTCGTTCGGGCGAGACTCCAAAGCCTTGGTATATGCCTGCTCCGCTGCCTCGGGGTTTTGTTGAAACTGCTCAAGGTCACCCAAAAAGCTCCATGCAGGTGCATACGCCGGGTCGGCTGCAAACACTTTGTCAAGCCAGCTGCGAGCCTTTTCAAACGTATCACGGTTTGCGGCAACGCGCGCTTTACCGAGCAACGCTTCGGGGTCAGCCTCAACCAGAGCCAGGGCCTTATCGAATGCCTCATCAGCAGGTGCAAGCTCTTGCAACTTCAAATAGGAATGACCGCGCATCAGCCAAATATTCTTAAGCGCGTCATCGTCCATCGAAGGTTCATCAAACAGTGTATCGATGACTTCCCGGTACTTTTCCTGCTGTACCATTGCCTGCATTAAGGGCACAACAATATCGCTATATTCCATGCCCAGATCAGCACAGCGGCGGAGCTCTTTCTCAGCGCCTTCACCATCGCCAGTATCCAGATAAATCGAGCCCAAAATCCATCGAGCCTCAACAGAGTCTGGGCTTTGCCTCAACGCGTTCTTCAGCTCAACTACCGCAGAATCGAGATCGCCAACCTCTCTAAAAGACTTGGCAAAGGCCACGTATTCAGCAGTTGTCTTTTCCTCAGCACAGGCTCCAAGCCCTAGCAGGATGAAAATAAAAATAACGGCAGATGCGACAGAACGTTTCATAGGGTAGCCCCGAATATAATCTTCTTATTGATTCAGTGAGTACTGGAATGACGCACAACTGAAAAGCTAGTGACTAAGCAACACTACCCAAGATTGTACGTCAGCCCCCTACATACACACAATCCCGCAAGAGCCATGCTGTGATGGCAGTCACTAGTCTGTGACGAAGCACAAATTTCAGGCACAAAAAAAGAGAGGTGGAAGCCACCTCTCTTTTGTTTTTCTGCTGAGCTCTACCTAGTCCGTTAGGCAGAGCTGCTAGCTTGAGACACTACTGCTTAGCTGGCCTTGCGGCGACGGCTGAAGCCAAGACCTGCCAGACCAAGACCCATCAGGCCAAGAACGCCAGGGTTAGGTACTGCTTGTGCTGCAGAAGTCGTCACGTTGATCAGTGAAGACATGTCCAGAGAGATAGTGTATGTGCCAGCTGACAGAACATCAGTTGATGCAGAGAACATACCGAACAACGCTGGGCTAATGTTGCCAGTAGGTGCGTTGCCGATAGAGAGAGCTGCGCCTGCAGAGCTCACTTCGATAGACTCATTCAAGCTGAAGGGATCCAGGTTCTCAGTACCACCAGCGATACCACCAGCTTGGCCATCGGGGCTCCAAGAGAATACGGTGCCGCCGTTGTCGTCAGTGATAGTGATGATCACGTTCAACTCAGCGTTAGCGGTGCTTGGTGAACCTGCGTCGTTGCTGATAGCAACTTCGAGGTAAGGGTCAGCATTGAAGTCGAAGTTGAAGATAGCATCGCCACCCAACTCAAACGTGGTAGTGAAACCAGTCTCTGAAGAGTTACGGGTGCTAGCAGCCGCGAAGCCACTTGAAGCAACAAAACCTTCAGCGATGTTCCATGCCTGAGTCTCAGCATCGTTGATCACTACTGGGCCGTTAGGGATCTGAGCCAAAGTTGTACGGCTGATCTGAGCGTCGGCATAAGCGTAAGCGGGGTTGCCGCCTTGGCCTACTTGAGTGAACGAGTTGTTAGTAGGTGCAGTAAGACCGGTGAAGTCGCTACCTGTTGCAATAGCAACTGGCATGTCTACTGGTCCGCCATTAGAGATGCTGCCGCCAACGCCGAATACTGGAACACCCAGTGGGCCTTGCGAAGCTTGAACTTCAGAAGTTGCGTTGAACGCAGTGAAAGCAGTAGGTGGTACGAAGAACGGACCGTTGTTCCCATCGCTATCAGAGCTTGTTACTTGCAAGCCGAAGATGTTGTCGTATGAAATCGCGTAAGCCGATGCGCTAGCGTTTGAGGCAAAGCCTACAGAGCCAGCGAGGATCAGTGCTGCCGGGATCGCTTTTTTGAATGTCATGATTTTCGTTTTCATTGCTACTTACTCCTTAAGAGCCTTACTTGAAGTTTAACTTTGCCAAATTTCGGCAATTTCTTTTTGCTCACCGGATTAAAAGCAATCGACGTGCCAAGTATAAATTAACCATTATATTCAATGACTTAAAAATTTTTCGGTCAACAGAACCTAGTATCCACACTGCATTTGTAAAATAAACTGACACCCTGTTATGCGCCTATGTAATCGTCCAGTTACAGCATTATCCTTATTGGCAAAAAGTCACGATTAGGCCCCCATGCGCAGTGCGCCCTGCCAGAATGCGCTAATGTGGGCAATGGAGCTCGTGGCATCGCCACAGCGACAAGCTGACTTCATAATGGAATAAGAACCGAGCTTTTTATTGCTGTGGGTAATATAAAGAACCAATCCTGGGACTATATAGTCATCGGCACTGGAATGGGCGGGGCTACCGCGGGCCTGGAACTCGCTCGCCGCGGAGCCAGTGTGCTCTTTCTGGAAATGGGGCAGTCTCATCTAGATTCTAGGCATACGCTGAGTGGAAACTTCGCTGAGACTTTTCTCGATTCACAGAAGATGCGGGAGCAGCCCGATACCCACCGTCGAGAGACCTTAATTTCCGCAGGGAGATATTGTAGGCCTATTGAAGACTCATCTAACCCCGCCAAGCCCAAGCGTTTCATCCCCTTCATAGGCTCAGGCACCGGCGGCTCCACCGCGCTGTATGGAATGGCACTTGAGCGTTTCTTCCCGGCAGACTTCCAAGGAGGAACAATAGGCGCTGCGAATGCCAGCGACGACCAATGGCCACTTTCCTATAGCGATATCGCACCTTATTACGCATCCGCTGAGACCTTATTTCGCGTTCGAGGCGGGCAAGACCCCCTTCGAGAAGCTACTGCCGCCGACTACGCTGCCGCACCACCTTTGAGCAATGCTAACGAACTGATGAGCAACGCTCTGGCGGCGAAGGGTTTACACCCTTACCAGCTTCCCATGGCCTGTGAATTTGTCCCCGATTGTGCGACATGCCAGAGCTATCTTTGCACTAAGGGCTGCAAGGTAGACGCTAGCGTCTGTGTGCGTCTTGCTGTCGATAACCATCGGGCCGAATTGCTAGATCACTGTGAAGTTACCCTCATTGAGGCGAATGAGGCGCAAGCAACGGCCGTTCAGTGCACCCGAGAGGGCGAGACATTCACACTATCGGCCAACCGGCTCATCCTAGCCGCGGGCGCTTTAGAAACACCCAGCCTTCTGCTTCGCTCGACGAGCGCCGCATGGCCTAACGGACTTGCTAACCAGAACGACCAGGTAGGCCGTAACCTTATGCGCCACTATGTCGATCTCTACGCGGTATTTACATCCCCCAAGCCAAATCCGTCTCAACGCACTAAGGAAATTGCGTTCAATGACTTTTACCTACGCGGCGACGAAAAGCTTGGCTCTGTACAGTCTTTCGGGCTACTACCCCCGGCCAAAGAGTTAGCAGACGAAATAGCATCTGATGTAAGGCATACAGCCGGAGCGATAGCGGGTGCACTTTTTAAGGTTGTTAAACCGTTAGTAGCTTTGGTGCTGGGCCAGATTTTTAGCCGAACACTAATACTCGCAAGCACGCTAGAAGACCAACCTTTTGACGACAACCGAGTCACACTCAAACCCGCCAAAGGCAATCCAGACAAGCACGAAATACACATTCACTACGTCGTTCGCGATAGCGAAAAAAGTAGAATTGAAAAGATGCGAACGTTGATGAAAACTGCGCTAAAGCCAATGCGCTTTCTTCTTTTAAAGCAGGCAGAAAACAACGAGCGCTTGGCCCATGTTTGCGGCACGGCTCGAATGGGCCATAACCCTAAAACCAGTGTCTGTGACGAAAACCAAAAAGCACACGGCATCGACAATCTCTATATCGCCGATGGCTCCGTATTTCCATCCAGCGGAGGAATTAATCCTTCGCTGACTATCGCCGCCCTGAGTCTGAGGCTGGCTAAGCATCTTGAGGCAAATGAGAATGTCTGACCAAATCGCCGCTGCCGCGCAAAATAACGGCAGGCAAATCGAAAACAGCCAGCAGTGCCTGATCTGTGACCATACAAGCCCAACCCCCTCAGCCGGCGAACTGGGTTCTGTGCGCGGCAATACGCAAAGGTTTTTAAACGCGGAGTTCTCATTGTGGCAATGCCCAAACTGCCTTGCAATCCACGCGACAGAACCGGTAGATATGGCGGACATCTATAGCGACTATCCACTCAATGCAGATAGAACATTGGATGTGTTTGCCAGAGGCACCTACAAAAATCTACTCAGCCGGTTGGAAAATCATGGGCTTGCCAAAGATGCATCCATCATTGACTTCGGTTGTGGCAATGCGGTGTTTCTTCAGTATCTTGAGGAACAATCGTATACCAATGTAAAAGGCTACGACCCCTATGTGTCGCTACACGCACAGAAACCAGATACGGGTGCTCAGTTTGACTGCGTCATTGCCAATGACGTGATCGAGCATGTAGAGAGCCCACGCGCCATGATGAAAGAGGTATTTGACATGGTGAAACCGGGAGGGCTTTTGTATGTAGGCACAGCAGACTCCGAAGGCGTTACCGACATGAGCGATCTGCAGCCGCACACGATGCGTCTACATCAACCCTTTCACCGCGTTATTCTCACGCAAACGGGGCTTCTTGATCTAGGAGCTGAACTGAATCTTGAAGTTATCAAAGCGTACAAGCGATCCTACATGGATACGCTCATGCCATTTTCAAACTATCGGTTTTTAGACGAGTTTAATGAGGCCCATGGCCACAACCTTGATAATGCGCTGGCACCTGACGCTGCAGGCATAGTGGCGCGCAAGCCTAGCCTGCTTTTTTACGCACTGTTTGGATATTTCATGCCATCGGCCTATGAACCCGCTGTGCTCTGGCGTAAACCGCTAAACTAACGCCGGCGACACAGTTAATAAAACTGCCGGCCGAACAGCTGACTGCTAGCTAGGATGCAGCGGGCTTTACGAGCCAGCGGTCTGCTTTTATCAGTAGAGCAGGCAGGAACAACAAATCCAGGACTATCGCGACTACAATCGTTAAAGACATCAGAAACCCTGAAGTTGCATTCACAGAAAAATCCGACTGCACCAGAACGAGAAACCCAGCCGCCAACACAACGGACGTAATGAGTAAGGCACGCCCCACTGATGCAAAGGTATCGCGCACTGCATCTGATGCCGACAAGCCCTGTGAAATACGTGCCTGCCGATACTTGACCAGAAAATGGGTAGTGTCATCAACGACTATCCCCAGCGTCATACTAAACACCACCGACGCCGCCATGTTCACCTCATGAAACAAGGCGCTCCACACCCCCAAACTTATCAGTGCCGGAAACAGGTTAGGAATAAAACTCAGCATCCCGAATCGTAACGACCGAAAAGCGAGCAATAAGCAGCCCGAAACAAGCACTATCGCAAAAAGTGAACCCACGAGCATATTGTTGATATTGCGTAACCCAATACTGGCAAAGCTAACGGCATGGCCAGCCCCGCGAGTCTCAAGGTGCGGTGCGTTCTGTTCAAGCCAAGCACGACTGCGACGTTCGAAATCGACCACCCGCGACTTTTGATTTTTTAATACAGCAGTCACTTTTAGCGCGGATTTATCGGCGGTTATCTGGTGCGTGACATCTTGCCCATAAGGTACCGAGATTTCATAGAGCAACAAATACTGTGCCGCCAATTCTCTGGTATCAGGCAGACGATGCCAAAGTGGGTCGTCTGCATGCATAACTTGATTCAATCGCTTCATCGTGTCGATAAATGAGTCGACATTTGTTACTTCAGGTTGCTCTCTTAGCCAATCGACAAATCTAGACACATCCGCCAAAAACTGAGGGTCGGAAACGCCCCCCTCCTGGCCTGAGTTTAAAGAATAGTGAATATTCTGCGTACCAGAAAACTTCTCTTCAACAGTGGATATTGCTGCGGTCAGTGCGATGTCTTCAGAAAAATAGCCAGCGGGGTCATCATTTAGCTCCATGCGCGGAATGAAGCTAATAATGGTAGCGATGAGCAACAGGCTTACCCAAAAAATCGCCGTGTGCTTCGCGATCACCCAGTCTGCAAGCGGCAGCAACGACCAGCTCTGCTTTTCGCGCTGTTGGGGCTTAAACGGTAACAGCAACACCAACGCGGGCAAGATGGTCATCGTCACCCAAAGCGCAGCAACCACGCCAACGGCAGACAACGTTCCCAACTCACCAAAGGGGGGCGAGTCGCTAAAGTTCATACTCAAGAAACCGATCGCTGTGGTTACACTGGTCAATATGATGGGATAAAGCGTCTGGGATAACGCCTGCTCTATCGCGACACGCTTTTCAACCGCGCTACTACTTTCAACGCCAGTGCTATAACGGCGTAAAAAACTGCTCAGAAAATGGATACAGTCTGCAACGGCCAATGTCATAATTATCGTTGGCGCCGAAACGTTCACGCTGTTAATGCTGTAGCCGGACCAACCGCCAAAACCCATACCGGCTGCAACACTCAAGACAATGGTAATCACCGTACACAACGCGGCCAGTGGCGAGCGCAAAAGTACCGCAAGCACAACAAGCACCATCACAAACAGCAACGGAATGAGCGTAGCGCCATCGGCGGCGGTCACTTCCGCCAGGGTCTGTTCTGTCAGTGCAAGGCCCGCCAGCTGGACCGTTACCTGAGGGTTAGCCGAGTGTGCCTGCGCAGCAATCTCTCGGGCATAGTTAACTGCATCGGCAAGCGCCGCCGCTTTACCATCTTCATTAACGTTAAGAGTGATATTTACCGCAGCAACGTGTCCGTTGGCAGAAATCAAACGGCCTACCAAAAGCTGTTCAGACAAGGCAATAGATTTTTTCTGCTCTAGTTCCTGCGGCGAGAGCACAGCAACGTCTTCTACCAACGCGTTGATGAAAATATCGTCCTCTTCCACGGTCGTATGCAAAAAATTGACAACAGAATCGACTCTGCGTGAGTGCGGCACCTGCCAGGATTGCTCGGTAATAGTAGACAGGGTTTGAAGGTTTTTCTGCGTGAACATGGACTGATCGCCGGCATCCAAGACCAGCAAAATATTGTCCTCACGACCATAGGCATTCTCTATGGCAATCTCCGCCATGAGATTGGGATCGTCATCGCTAAACAGCACACGAATCCCAGACGAGAGCGAAAGCTGCCCGGCTCCAAACGCTATGGCGATAAGAAGCAGTATGTTCAAGATAGCAATAGGAAATGCGTATCTAACTAACCATCGGACAAAGGCAGCATAAGGACCGGTATTTACTGAGAGCGAATCAGGTTCTTTCACGCCGCCTTCTCCAGAATAGAACGAAAATAGTTTGCAGGATCATAGCGCTCGAAGTGTGTGGCAACATTAGCAGCGGCATTGTGATACGCAGTATCGCTAAGCAATCGAGTCACGGCGTATTGAATTTCTTTTTCAGTAGTCCTAGCTGCGCGCAAGCAGAGCCCCGCGCCAGTGCGCTCAACCATATTCATGTTGAGAAACTGATCAAGGTTGCCCGCCAAACCCAGTACAGGTAAACCCCGATCCAGAGCTTGCTGAGTAGTTGGGCTGCCGCCATTACAAATGACAAGGCTAGCAACCGAAGCCGCCTCATCACCGCTCAAATACTCTGCCAAAAATGCATTAGGTGGCGCTTTAAC
>JBGCFE010000146.1:0-7152 GCA_045106775.1 Halioglobus sp. | reverse complement strand
GGCAGGGATTCTGCCAGCGAAGCCCGTATACAGATCAGCTGACCGAACACCAACAGGGCACCCAAGCACCCCCTCAGCCATACCCGACTACATTGATCAGCGACATTCCCTGTTGGCATGCGAACGAAGTCCTTTTTCTCGACAGACAGTGAGTATAATGAAGCGCTAGGCCTTTGCACTAGCTAGTCAATCATGAGAAATTGGCTTCGATGTGACAATCTAACAATGATAATGCGAGACAGTTCGATGCCAAGAATCCCCTCAAGCTTCACCTCACCCCCTTACGATCGAGTGAAATGTCTACTGACATGCCTGGCGCTTTCAATGGCCGCTGGCTGCTCAGACGGGAACGATGCGGACGCAGCACCAACGCCGGATATACGCATGAATCAGGTGCAATACCTGGGCACGCATAACAGCTACCACATTGCGCCGCGTGACGATGTGTTTGCATTACTGTTATCTTTTATCCCAGATGTGGCGCCGACACTGCAGTACACACACGTTCCTCTGACAGAGCAATTCACAGAACAGGGCATTCGACAAATAGAACTGGATGTCTTTGATGATCCCGAAGGCGGGCTATATGCAGAGCGCAAGGCGCTTTCGCTTTTCGACGAGCCAACGGCTTCCGGTATTGCGGAACTGGACGAGCCGGGACTCAAAGTGATACATGTTCAGGAAATCGACTACCGAACCACTTGCTATACATTTGTCAGCTGCCTGGAAGAAATTAAAGCGTGGTCAGATGACAACCCCAATCACCTGCCCATTACCGTTTTGGTCGAAGCCAAAGATGAAGCGATTCCCGACCCGCTCGATCTCGGTTTCGCTATACCACCTCCCTTTGAAGAAGATGCACTCAACAGGATTGACCAGGAGGTACGCAGCGTTTTTCCCGATGACCGGTTAATTCTTCCAGATCACGTGCGCGGCGACGCGGTAACGCTCGAACAGGCGGTGTTGTCTGAGGGCTGGCCAACGCTTGCGTGGGCAAGAGGCCGTATTATGTTCGCGTTAGACAATGGCGGCAGCGTACGTGACCGCTACATCGATGGTTACCCCTCCCTCGCCGGGCGCGTTATGTTCACCGACTCACCCAGCGGCACAGCAGAGGCGGCGTTCATGAAGAAAAACAACCCGCTCTCACCGGCTGGCGAAATTGCAGAGCTTGTTGCGCAAGGCTACATTGTTCGCACGCGCGCGGATGCCGACACCACCCAGGCAAGAGAAAACGACACCACTCAAAGAGAGGAGGCACTAGCGAGTGGCGCTCAATTTATTAGTACCGACTACCCCGTGCCCAACCCAGATTTCAGTAGCTATCAGGTGACTATTCCGGGCGGCGGCGTTGCACGCTGCAACCCGGTAAACACTGGAGAGTGCATTGACTCCGCTCTATAAGCTTCTTTGACGTTGAGCGGCCGGGCTAACGCACAGTAAATCGGTCGCGAAAGTCGACTAGATCAATCCGAAAGTTGTCTGCCGCTAAAAACTCAGCGTCGCTCATCGCTTTTTGCTCATGCACGCGGTACCACTGCGCATACGTTGGGAGCTTTTTTGACTCTACGTTGTAGTGCGATGAGTAGGTAGACACTGTTAGCGTGGGCACATCAGCAGAAAAATCAAAACGCATGCGCCGAAGCCAACCATCACCGATTCCAACTGGCCGGCGTAGCATTGGATGCAAAGGCTGTCCTGCTTCAACACCCGACTGCCCTCTATCCTGGTAATCAGCAAGAATCTGATACACCGCATTACCATCAAGATTGTTTTCTACCGCCAACGCCTGCCCGTGCTGGTGCCCCGAAAGCACCATGAATATCTGATCATTCTGGCTTACAAACTTGTCCCATAGCATTTGTGCATTATTGTGCTTCGGATCAACGCGATGAAAATCCACCACTGCATTGGCTTTTCGTTCGCCCGCCGCATTCAGGTAATCATGTGTAGTGAGTATGGTAGGCAAACCATAGTGCTTCTGAATGACCTGTTCGGCCCACGCTATTACCTCGTCGGTAGGTGACATATCCAGCGCAAGGTGCAGGAAGGTATAGCCCGCAGCGTTAAACACCTGAGCACTACTACTGCCTCCATCGTGGCTAGCGACATACCAGGGTTTACCTTCGAAGAACTCTGAACCTGAGCCAAACACGCTGCGAAAATTATCCAGACCACCGGCATGCAAAATACCCAGCGCCTCTGCCGTCATTCTGACATCTCTGACATCCTCTACAGGCTGCCAACCCGCCGCACTCCACATGGCGTCGTAATCATGGTTACCAGGAACAACACCAAACGGGACGCCTGCTTCAGCTAATAGCCGAAACCCGGCGGCGGCACTGGGCATTTCAAAATTGGTGACTTCATCTGGCGCTACCTTTACCTCTTGCGCAAACCATTTGTTGTAAATTGCTTTAAACCCTCTGGCTTTGTGCTCCTCATCCATAGCGATGGTTTGATGTTGCCAAACATCGCCAAGGTGAGTCACAAAAGCGACATCGCCACCGCGTGCCATTGACTGATCAGCAATATATTGCATTTGCCCCTGAAACTGATCCACCGCATCTAACGCAAAGCCACTGGCGGTTTGATGGGTGTAGTCGAGATAATTCTGAGTATCGGGTACTGCGATGATGCTAAACGTCTGGCCAGCGACTGAGGATGGCGGCACAACACTGGGCTTCATCTCGGGTTTTGCACAGGACGCGAGAGCGACCGCCACGATCAAACTCAGACCAAACACTGCACTACGCATAAAATAGACTCCGACAATATAAGCGATTCGTAACTGTACTCTTTGTTAAAACAGTATTCGACCTGCATATGTCCATGCAGGCCAGTATACTCAGGCAAATACCGCAGCAATCAATAAAAGAACATGGGTGCCAAAGCGAATGAACTTAGCGAGAACAGCGGCTGTCATTGCATTATTTTTACTGCTCTCAGTTTCAATGGCCCTGAATGCACTTCAAGACCATGGCCAGCGCTACGATTTAGTCATCAACCACGGTCGAGTAATCGATCCCGAGACTGCTCTGGACGACGTGCGCCACCTCGGCATACGGGGCGGAAAGATCATCACCGTTTCAAAACAACCTCTCTCTGGCCGGGATTCAATTAATGCCAAGGGCCTGGTAGTTTCGCCCGGCTTTATTGATCTGCACACGCACTCTCCAACTGAACTCGGCCAGCACTACCAATTGTTTGACGGGGTAACCACGGCGCTGGAGCTTGAAGCGGGCAGCTTCCCTGTACCTGCATTTGCACAAGCCATTGAAAAGACAGCGCTAATTAACTACGGCACATCAGCGGGCTACATCTCTATCCGCCTACTGCACAAAAATGGAATTTTGGCTGCCGACGCCGCAGGAGAACCCAAACCAATAAACCTCAAGGGCTGGTTCACCGCTGCCAAAACACTCTTTATGGATTTCAATGAAGCACTCAGTGCCACCTTTACCGAAGCTGCATCGGAAGACGATCGCACGGTTATGGCGAACCTCCTACACGAGGGCCTGAATGACGGCGCATTAGGCATCGGGCTACCGCTCGACTACATCAGCGAGGCTGTGGATAGTCAGGAGCTAAGAATGATATTTAGAGTTGCCGCAGAACGGGGTGCGCCGTTGTTCGTACATATTCGCCGCGGCATTAACGGCGACCCGGCAGGCTTACGCGAAGTAATAGCGCTAGCAACAGAGTTCGGCAGCGCCATACACATATGCCATATCAGCCACAACGCAATGAAAAATATCGATCTGTTTCTAAACGAAATTCGCGCCGCGCAACAACAGGGCGTAGATATTACAACGGAGGTTCTGCCCTATAACGCAGGCTCTGCCCTTATTTCTTCCGCTGTATTCGGCCGTGATTGGCAGACTATTTTTGACATCAGTTATGAGGACGTCGAATGGGCAGCCACCGGCGAGCGGTTAACGCAGAAGTCCTTCAACACGCTACGTAAAACGCAACCGACGGGAGATGTCATACATCACTACCTCAAAGACGAGTGGACTATCCGCGCCCTGCAAGAGCCGGGCGTTATTGTCGTATCAGACTTACTGCCTATGAAATCAAAAGACAATTTCGTAGCACCCCACAATGGCGCTTTTACCCGCGTGTTGGGCCACTATTCCCGAGACAACAAGGTACTGGATTTGGCTACCGCGATTCGAAAAATGACGTTACTGCCCGCCCAACGCCTAGAGCACTACGCGCCGGCATTTCGCACCAAAGGCCGCATACAGGTGGGCATGGACGCCGATATCACTATTTTCGATGCTCTCAGAGTGAAAGACCGGGCCAGCTATAAAAACCCCTACCTCGAAGCTGCAGGGCTTGCCTATGTTGTGATAGATGGTAAGCGCGTTATCAGCGATGGTAAACGCATCCCCAACGTCTACGCGGGCAAGCGAATAACCGCTGCTAGCTCTGTGCGGGCGCGATAGAGGCAGAGCGCGCATTATTTCAACGCGCGCGGCTATTGCGTTATCAGCCCCAAAGATTCGAGTTTCTTCAAAATATCTGAACCCACAATCAACTCCGGCTGTGAAGGCTCTAAGCCCTCTTCTCTTTCACGCTTGGACACACTGCGCCGCGCAGCTTCGGCCGCTTTGATAAAGTCATTTTCAGCCGCCAGTGCATCGCCAAAAAAGGCTTCTCCAAAATACGTAAGCTCACGATCACTGGAGCAACCAAACGAGGTTTTTTCTGCAGAAGCTGCGGTCAATATCAGTGTATTGGCGTTGCGTAACGCGTCAATAAACGTACCGGAAAAACAGGCCGACACAATAACAATGCGCCATTGAATTCCCACCTCATCCAACATCTGCGCAAGTGCAGTCGCGTACAAATCCTGCATTTCAAAAGGGGCTAACGAAACATCAATACTGCCATCTCTAGACCCATGCGATGTCAGAAACAGCATTAACACGTCGTCGCCAACGTTCATTTTTTCTGCAATTCCCGCTAGCACTGCCCTTAAGTTATAGACGTTGGCGAGGGGCTCATCTTCCAACGTATCAAGATTGCTTGCCAAGCGCAGCGCATAGTCCTCACCGGAGTATTTTTTTGCGACTACTGCCTGTGCATAGGCCGCTTCGCTGCGAAAAACACCTTCATCGCCATTCCCTGCAAAACCGACAAAAAACAATTCCGATTTTTTCGGATCTCCCTGTACGACAGACTCAAGCTTATTCTCAACGAGTGAGTGTTGCCGGTAGTAAACCGACTCACTATCTATGTTGGCATAACGCTGATAATCAGGAGACGGCGCGTAAAAAAGGCTGGTAGAAATGTACCAACTTGACGACAAAAAAAAGACCAACAATACGCCAGCACCCGCTAGCAAATAACTGCGCACCAAAGCGCGCTGAAAACTCGCTTTTACAGCGGCCAGGCCAAGAGCAACGGCAAAAAAGGGAAACAACCATTGCAACCCAGTGCCTTCGAGAAAGAGCGCAGGCCGCAGGTAATTCCCAACGCAGATATACACCAGTGCGTACCAGAAAAGGAGGCTGGCGGCTGCGGTCAAAAAAACAGGCAAGCGCTGGTAGGCTGACTGCATAGCGCACACTAGAACAGCGAACAGCATCGCAATGGCTAGCAAGCTGGCATTGCCAACCAGACCATAGCGATTAAACCGGATGGTTGTACCAATACCGTTCACATCGCCAACAAAACCGCCGAGCCGGCTGTACTCGTCAAAGGCCAAACAGACCAGAACCAGCACAAAAATGCCCAAGTAGGAGGACACTCTCGCTGACCATGCGCTGACATCAACTTGCTGCCCAAGCGCGATGCGAAAGCCCGCACTCAGATTACCCGCAATCCCAGCCAGTACACCGCAAAGACCCATGAACATCCGGTGAATCCAGTTCAAACTTAACCCGCCTGCCTAAACATTAGCCATACCTAGCACAATAGCCTTTTCGTAATAAAAACGTAAACTTTTCAGGAGATATTCCCCAGATCACTAGACCGTGCTAAGGCCAAGAGTATACTGACAGGAACTATATTCTGACGTTGTGATCCGGGGAAACGCAGCCCTTTTTCATGCCACTCTGATGGTTACTTTCGGGCGCGTGCGCAAGGGGCCAAGTAAATCACCAACTCAGCACCACTATAAAAACGTATCAACACCATTATCTGGAGAGTGCTGTGTTCCAATCTATCGTGAATCGTGCGGCAAATTTTTTACCTATAGCCGCCCGAGACTTTCCCGTTCATCACACCAAAAATGATCATTGCACAGCTACCACCCGTAAAGGTAAAAGTTTTTCCCAACGAAAACGGAAAGGGGTAACCGCCAGCCTCTGCGCTCTTGCGTTTGTCGGCATGAGTTTTGGAACACCTGCACTGGCACAGCTGGCGGATTTTAACGTTACCGTTAACACCGGCCCGGCCGCGCCCAATGACGACACCGTGTTCCCAGGCCAACCCACTTCAATTCGGGTAACGCTCACCAACAACAGTACGATTAACCCAATTACTGGCGTCAACTTCACAAAGGCTCTACCCACCACGGCGAACAATGGTTTGCAAGTAAACGGCGCCAGCGCCATCAATGGCGATGCAGGTTGTGCGGGTGGCGCGCTCACCACCACCCCGGGATCTAGCGCGATCTCACTCGCAGGGCTAACCATTCCGGTACGCCAGCTGGGTGTGCCAGGGTCTGGCGAATGCTATCTGGACATTCCGATCGCGGCTTTCTCGCTGGATGGCAACAGCACTTCCCTGTCTTATCTGCTCGGGCCCACCGAAATCGACTCTGATCAGGGCAGCAATGCCACTGGCGGGCCACAGGCCATCACTGTACGTTCAGCCGCTCGGCCCACCTGGTCCAAATCATTCGGCAGCACTGCCAACAATATTCATGTACTGGGTGGTGCGTCTCGCACTATGACGATCACCATCAACAATAATGATTCCAACGTCGACTTAAACAATGTTTCATTTGTAGACGTATTTCCCGTGGCCGGCGCTGCAGGCGCGATTATTGAACCTACCGGAGCTGCGGCTGGAGGCACCTGTGGTGGTGCCACTGCTCTAACACAAGGCGCTACGGCTCAAATCTCCGTATCAGGCGTCAACGTGCCAGCCTCTTCGAGCTGCACCATCACTGTAGAAACGCGCGCCCGCCACAGCAAT
>JBGCFE010000145.1:0-4675 GCA_045106775.1 Halioglobus sp. | reverse complement strand
ATGTCTCACCATGCGCGGGGCAGGCGGGTCGATAAACGGAAACTGCCCAATGTCGCCCAGCCGAAGGGTTAACATCTGCAGCACCACCGCAGCAAGATTGGTTCTGCGGATCTCTGGGTCGGTGAACTCCGGGCGCTGATTGAAATCTTCTTCACTGTAGAGTCGTAGGCAAACACCCGGACCAACACGCCCGCATCGTCCTCTTCGCTGATCGGCACTGGTGCGAGAAATGGCCTCTACCGGCAAACGCTGCAGCTTGGTGCGGTGGCTATAGCGGCTGATACGCGCATCTCCGGTGTCGATGACATAGCGAATACCAGGCACGGTGAGCGACGTCTCGGCCACGTTAGTGGCAAGCACCACGCGCAAGCCAGAACGCCGCCTGCCCTCCTCAAAAACCCGATTCTGTTCTGCCTGTGTCAGGCGCGCGTAAAGCGGTAGAACCTCAACAGCTTCCACATGTCGCAATGACTTTGCTGTTTCGCGTATGTCTCGCTCGCCAGGCAAAAAAACCAGTACGTCACCACGCGGCCCGTAAACGCGATTATCAATCTCTTCAACCACGGTTCGAATTTGATGCTCTCTCGACTCCGGGTTATCTACGGGCGGAGGCAAATAGTGCGTTTCGATGGGGAACGTCCGCCCCGACACCTCAATGATCGGCGCGTCCTCGAAGTGCTTGGAAAAACTATCTACATCGATGGTCGCAGAGGTAACTACGACTTTCAGGTCCGGCCGTTTTGGCAGTAGGCGTTTTAAATATCCCAGCAAAAAATCGATATTCAGGCTACGCTCGTGAGCCTCATCAATGATTAGCGTATCGTAAGCTTGTAACAGCCTGTCGCGCTGCATCTCTGCCAGTAAAATGCCATCGGTCATCAGCTTGATAGCGGATGAATCAGACACCTGATCGTGGAAGCGCACCTGATACCCCACTAGCTCACCTAACGATGTACCTAGTTCTGAAGCAATGCGCGCCGCTACTGTTCTTGCTGCTAATCGTCGCGGCTGAGTGTGGCCAATGCGTTTTTGCAATCCGCGGCCAAGTTGAAGGCATATCTTGGGCAGCTGCGTGGTTTTTCCTGAGCCTGTTTCACCCGCTACGATAACCACCTGATGGGTATTAATAGCCGAGGACAATTCTTCGCGCAGGGCTGAAACCGGCAGGTCTTCAGGGTAGGCAATGGTAGGGATAGTCCGGGGTTCCGGCGCACTGGCTGACATGGCTAAACGGCTCTGAAACAGTTTACTGGGTTGGTTCTTTTACAGTTATGAATACGCGCGCCCAATTTGCGGTATGCTCGCGGTAACAACTCGCAACTTACCCGCTAAAAAGAACGACGAGAGCGCCTCGATGACTAATGAAACTATGAACAACAGCTCTGCGACCAATGACATTCTAACCAATCATACGTATGACGAGCTCACGATAGGGCAAACCGCCACCTATTCCAAGCGCATCGAAGAGCAAGATGTCTTTATGTTCGCCGCTGCATCCGGGGATGTTAATCCTGTGCATCTGGATGCAGAGTTTGCGGCCACCACCCAGTTTGAAGAGCGCATTGCTCACGGCATGTTAAGCGGCGCGTTTATCTCTGCCGCGCTCGCTATGGAACTCCCCGGCCCGGGTACTATCTACCTGGGACAATCTCTGCGGTTTCGAAGACCGGTGAAATTGGGTGACACCGTAACAGTGACGCTCGAAGTGATCGAGAAAAAAGACAAGCGACAGTTCGTCACCCTTGACTGTAAAGTGACAAACCAGGACGGCGACCTTGTTATCACCGGTGAGGCCGAAGTGATGGCGCCTGCCCAGAAGGTATCACTACCTCGGCCGCCGCAGCCTCAATTCACACAAAACGCATAGCGACAAAAGACGCTACTGCTCATCACAGGGCAACTAGGCTTGGGCAGCTTCCGTAAACTGGGTGGGGTCTAAGTACATTAACTGTAATGTTGTCATCTGCGCATCGGGTGACGGCTGAGCAGCTAGCACCATCACGTTCGCCTGCTCTGCTTCCATCGTGACCCCGGTTATGCCAAAAATCATTGCTCCGGTCTCTTCCTGAGCATTGAACACCCGCAAATCCTGTTTTTCTTTCACATTTTTGACAATGTTGCTCAGCAAAGTCTTTACACTAGCTTGAAACGCCCCGAAGTTCAGACGGCCGCAAAACTCACTGTGCTCTAATGCCAGCGTGAAGCGCGCTTGAGATTTATCTTCCATTTCAACCGATGCCAAGGGCACGGCCTGGCCTTTCTCCAGTTCGCGATACAGACGCTTGGAACTGGTTCGCGAAGGCTCTACCAGCGCCTTGTGCAGAAGATTCGCGGCGAGAATGAGAAATTTGTCCTGTTCGATTGCCTGAGTCGCGGTACCTGACATAATGGCCCCTTACATTCGTGAGCGCGCAGTCTAAACCTGTGGGGCCACCGGGGCAATTCCAGCGCCAATTGGGCCACCAAATCAAGGTTAAACGAGGCGCTCAGGCAAAAAAGTACAGATAATCGCCCGTAACGTGTGAACTATGTCTCTAACTCTTGGGACTACTTCACTGGCACTGAAAGGCCTCTGGTACTATTTTTAATGAATACACCGGCTAGACAACACACCGGTTAACCAAAACACCGAGGAAATTAGCGATAGCTAACGCGAATAACAGCATGCGCAACTTTCTGCATACCCTGCCCCCAGCAGGACAACTAACCCAGTGGGCTGGCACCCTATCGCTGATTCTCATGTTGGGCCTGGGCACGTTATCCCTACCCATCGAGGCTGAAGAGTCAGGCGTCACGACTCTGGATGTTCTTACCGAGCAGCGGCAAACACTAACGCTCGAGTTAGAGCAGTATGAAGAGACTCTGGCCCTCCTAAACCCTGGGGGAGAGCTGCCAGCAACCAGTAAAAATCCTGCGGTACGCAAACTCGCCCATCAAGCGATGCTGACCAAAGAACGCCTGTTAGCGATTGCCGCGCAGGAGGTCACGCTATTACAGCAACAGATTCACGGAAGGAGCACTGCAGGCACTGACGTCGCAAATACAGTCGGCATTGATGACGACGAAGTACTCATTGCGAGCGAACGGTACGCGGCCACAGCATCCGTAGAAGGCAAGCCCTTGCGCACCTTAGGCCCGGACTACACGTCGGACAAAGACGCCGAAAATGTAGAGCGCCTGCATGTGTTGTTGGAAGACTACTTCGCACAGGTACAGGCGTCAGCCAATGTGCTGCCTACCGACGACGAAGTGTTAGCAAGAGAACGCGCCAAACGCGACGCAGATGCTCTGGCGAAGATTCCCTACAGCGCAGACAAAGTACATCTTTCGGGTCAGGAAGGCAGCACCGCGCTGGCGCATATAACGCGCCGCTTAATGAACCCGGCGATACCGGAAAGTCGCCGCGATACGTCGCCTATCTGCGCGATTAAAACCTATCTCTTCGATACTCTGGTCGCCAGCGAAAATCGCAGCCTTCAACCGGTTGGCAAAAATCACTACGTTGCCAGGTTACGACTACAGCCCGGCGAGACCACGCTCAACATTCAAAAAGAGCGTTGGGAGGTGAGCATACCGCAGCAAACAACGGCGAAAGACTACCTGATTACCTTTTACAAACCGCCAGGGCGCGACGCGCAAATGCACTTGCTTGCAATTGAAGATCTGTTAGCACTGGATTCACCGCACATCCCTGCCTGGCTGCCCAAAGAGCTCGATATTCAGATCAACAACCAGGGATGATCCCGGATAATTCGCCCTGGCAGCCAGTCACCGCTGCGAACGTCACATGGGGCGATGATGGAACACCCTACTGCGAGCAGTTTCAAGACGTCTACTACAACCATCTCGACGGCCTGACAGAAAGTCAGCACGTTTTCCTTGCCGGCGCCAACCTTCCACAGCGTTGGCAGGATCACACGCAAAGCGTTTTCTGCGTAGCCGAAACCGGCTTCGGCTCGGGTCTTAACTTTCTCGCCACCTGGCAGGCGTGGGATGCTCAACCTGAGCCCAAACCAAGCTTGCACTACATTGGCATTGAGCAGAGACCGCTTTCACCTGCCGATTTTTCGATAGCTGTTAACCAATGGCCCACGCTCTCTGCATACGCAAATAAGCTGTTAGCTGCATATCCAGGACTGGTACCTGGCGAACACCGTTTAGCATTTAACAATGGCAGAGTTTGCCTTGATCTGTGGTGGCATGACGCAGCAGACGCACTAACAGCGAAAAGTAGTTACGTTTCCGATCTCGTAGACGCCTGGTACCTGGATGGGTTTACGCCTAGCCGCAATCAAGCAATGTGGCAGCCTGCGCTGTTTGCAGCGGCGGCATCGCTGAGCCGGCCCGCGGCCACACTAGCCACATTTACAGCGGCAGGCGATGTTAGGCGCGCTCTCGCTGAAGCGGGCTTCAAGATAGAGAAGCGCACGGGTTTCGGGCCAAAGCGCGAGTGCATTCGAGGCGTTTTTACTGGGTCGAAGCCAAGTGCTAACGCTGAACCCCACTCTCCTACCCCATGGGATCTACCCAAAAAGCGCGTTACAAAACCCAATACAGCGCTGGTCATCGGAGCAGGGCTCGCTGGAGCAACGACTGCTGCCGCGCTTGCCAACCGAGGGATTGAAGTCACAGTCATAGACGCCGGCAGCATCGCCGACGGGGCGTCTGCGAATCC
>JBGCFE010000144.1:0-16468 GCA_045106775.1 Halioglobus sp. | reverse complement strand
TCAAGCACGCTGGGTTCGTTACCTGAGGTGGTCGGTGAAGCAGGGATTTATTTCGATCCGTATGATATCGACCAGATTGCAGATGCCATTGTTGAAATGACGAGCAATAGTGAAAGGCGTGCAGAACTTTCCGCTATAGCGTTGGAGCGTGCCCCACAGTTTACCTGGGAGCGGGCCGCACGGCTTGCCATTACACACATGGAAAACATGTTCAAAGGCTGATGCAATGAAATTTTGCATGGTCACGACCTTTTACCCCCCTTATCACTTCGGTGGAGACGGGACGTATATTCGCGCACTTTCTCGAGCGCTAGTAGCGCTGGGGCATGACGTTACAGTGGTTCACTGTGAAGATGCATTTGCGCTTAATGGCGATCTCTCTGCTGTTGCTGAACCATCTGATGACGGCATAGACGTTCATCGACTGAAAAGCGCCGCAGGTATGCTTTCACCGTTACTGACCCAGCAGCTGGGCATACCAGCGCTTAAATCTAAAAAATTAGGGGAGCTATTGCAGCGGGATTTTGACGTCGTTCATTTCCACAATATTTCGCTCATTGGTGGCCCCGGTGTCCTGCGCTTAAGCAATGCACCGGTCACGTTGTACACGTTGCACGAACACTGGCTTCTTTGTCCGACGCATATATTTTGGAAAAACCGTAAAGCGGCCTGTGAAAAGCGAGCCTGTTTTACCTGTAGTCTGCGCTCGGGTATTCCTCCGCAGATATGGCGATACAGTGGTTTTTTACAAAGCTGCCTGCAATCGGTCGATGCCTTCTTGTCTCCCAGCCACTACACAGCGGCGCGCCATGAGGAGCGCCTGCCCGTAACGGATAGGGTCAAGGTACTGCCGTTGTTTTCGATGCTGGAGGCTAGCGAGCCGCAGGCGCAGCCCCATAGCGCAGGTAAATTTCTCTATGTAGGCAGAGTGACAGCAGCCAAGGGTATAGCTGAGCTCCTGTCGGCTTTCGCGGGTTGGCCGCAGTTCGAATTGTCTGTTGTCGGCGAGGGCGATCAATTGTTAAGTCTGCAGGCCCAGTATCGCCATTGTCAGAATATTCAGTTTTTGGGTGTGTTGCCGCAAGAAGTGCTGTCTGAGCACTACCAGCGAGCAACCGCACTGATTTTACCCTCGCTAGCACCTGAGACATTCGGGCTTACAGTGGTTGAGGCGTTTGCCTGTGGAACTCCGGCAATTGTACGCATAGCCGGCGGCAATCGTGAAGCGATCGATGTCAGTTCGGCGGGTATGCTTTACGAAGACAATCAGGGCCTGTTAGCAGCGCTGACGCACTTTTCTACCGATAATACGGCCAGAGAGAGGCTCGGTAGGCTTGCGAGCGCGGCTTACAAGTTGCATTACACACCTGATTTGCACCTCGAGCGCTATCTAGCAATTGTAGAAAGCGTGCGCAAGCGCAAGGAAAACAATATCGTGGTGGGGTAGACTGTACCGCAACAAAACAAGATCAATAATTGATAACCAGACTCATCAATTGAACACAGAATCGAACACTTCAGCGGCCGAGCCGGCATCTTCCCACAGTGGCGCCTCTGGCGCGCTGACTATTTCGGTGGTGATGCCGGTCTACAACGGCATGGGTTTTATCGAGAAAAGCTTGCCCCCTTTGCAACGCATGTTGGAGAAGGGTGAAATTCTAGAAATCATCGTTGTCGACGATGGCTCCACTGATGACACATCCAGCTATGCACAGAGCAAAAGCGCTAAGGTTATTCCTTCAGGCGGGCGTCTCGGCCCCGGTGGAGCGCGTAATCAGGCGGCAAATATAGCGCGGGGTGAGGTGCTTTGGTTTATCGATGCCGATGTTATCGTGCACGAGACCGCCGCTCAGAGGTTGAAAGTGGCGCTGGAACAGCCCGATGTAGTTGCTGTTTTTGGTTCATACGATGACAAGCCTGCCGCCGGTAATTTTTTCTCGCAATATAAAAACTTGGTACATCACTATTATCACCATCTAGCGACTGAGGAAGCGCAAACCTTTTGGTCCGGCTGTGGGGCGATTCGCAAGCAAGCGTTTTTAGACGCCGGGGGTTTCGATGTTGTTCAGTTCAAGTATCCCTCAGTCGAAGACATAGAATTAGGCCACCGGCTACTATTGGCAGGTGGCCGCATTTTGCTACGCAAAGAAATTCTTTGCACACACCTTAAAGTCTGGCGGTTGGGCAATTTGTTGCACACGGAGATTTTTCGGCGCGCGATCCCCTGGTCTCGGTTGATTATCATTGGTACGGGTTTGCCAAATAACCTCAATGTGGGCATTGCGGAGCAGGTTAGAGCGGTATTTGCGGGTATTTTATTGCTCAGCTTACTAGCCGTTCTGGCGGGCCTGGTTCCCGCGTTGACCCTCGCGCCTGTCGTCTTGGTTGTTTTACTCGCTAACAAAGACATCGCGCGATTTTTCTTTCGTCAGCGTGGGTTTTGGTTTGCCGGCAAAGCCCTGCTGTTTCATCAGGTGTACTACCTGTACAGCTCAGGCTCCTTTGCGTGGGTGGTATTAGAGCAGGCACTCGAGAAAGTCACCGGTGGCCGTATTTCGGCCGGAACCTGAGCGTGCTTCGCCGCATTAAACAATCGCTTTACCGGCTATTGGCGTTGAGTGCCATACGCGTACCGGCAACGGTGCTCATGAAAGTGGCAAGTACGAATGAGGTACCCGCGTTAGGCCCTGTGCCTGCTGCCGATACGGTTGTGGTTTTGGCGCCACACATGGACGATGAAACAATTGGTTGCGGTGGCGCAATAGCCGCTCACGTGAGAGCTGGCGCGAAAGTTCACGTCATATTTTTAACGGATGGCGTGAAAGGGTTTGAGCCACAAGAGTTGAGGCAGGTCTCTTTCGAGGTGCGTCGTGAAACACGGGTTCGCGAAAGTGAAGCTGCGTGCGAGATCCTGGGTGTAGCGCAGGCGCATTACTTGAATATGCCCGATGGAGAGTCCAAGCCAAGTAACGAGGCTGCCCAGAGACTGCTGGCGACTCTAGAGGCGATCAATCCTGACCTAGCCTACTTACCGTTTCTTACTGACACTCATCACGATCACCAAACCTGTATCAGGCTTTTTTTGGACGCCTGCAGCAAAAAGCCAGTTTTCGACAGCCTATTGTGCAATTGTTATGAAGTTTGGACACCACTGCATCCTAATCAGATTCTCGATATCACTGAGGATATGCCGCAAAAAATGGCAGCGTTGGCCTGCTACGATAGCCAGCTGAAGATGAATGACTACCTGTCTAGTGTGAAGGGCCTTAATGCTTATCGAGCAATCGCCAATCGAAGCCAGGGGTATGCAGAAGCTTTCTACCTCACCACCGTGGCGCGTTACCGTCAGTTAATGGATCAGCGTTAAGCAACTTTTTACCGCTTTCGAACGCTGTATCAGGCCAGTCCTTGCTTTATGATTGCGCGCCTTCTTAGTCATCAGGCGAAGGCTATTCCCCGTGTTCACTAGAGCCACCTTACGAGAGCTAACTCGGCTAGCACTACCTATGGTAGTGTCGCAGGGTGCCTTTGCGGTGATGGTGTTTACCGATCGTGTTTTTATGTCTTCGCTCGATTCAGCACATATCGCTGCTGCGCTGGGCGGAGGCGTAGCCTCTTTCTTTTGTATGTCGCTGTTTATCGGTTTGATCTCCTACGGCAATGCGCTGGTTGCGCAGTACTATGGCGCGGGAAAGTTTGCTCGCTGTTCGAAGGTAACCACCCAGGGACTCTATCTGGCACTAGCAAGCACCCCGGTGCTTATTCTCGCAGGCTACTATGGTAAGTATGCCTTCGAGCACTTGGGGCATGAGGCAGTGCAGGTGCCGTTGGAGCAGGCTTACTTCGAAATTCTGATGTACGGCGCTGTGTTTGCGCTCATCAAGGCTGCTCTGGCGTCTTACTTTTCGGGGATTGGCCGGACGCGGGTAGTGATGGTTGCCGACGTAATTGGTACCGGCGTAAACATCCCGCTGTCCTGGGTGCTCATCTTCGGCAAGTTCGGGTTTCCGGCGATGGGAATTCAAGGCGCCGCTCTCGGCACGGTGCTAGCCACGTTGATCACCATTGCGGTGTTTTTCACGTTCTATATGCGCGCCGAGCACCGTCAGCAGTTTTCTGTGGACGCTGCCTGGCAATTTGAGCGATCTATAATGCGCCGCTACCTCAGGTTGGGTATGCCGTCTGGACTCGAAACCTTTATGAATGTAGCGACGTTCAACCTCTTTCTGCTTCTGTTCCAGTCCTATGGTGTGATCGAAGGCGCTGCCATGGCGATTGTTTTTAACTGGGATATGCTCTCATTCATTCCAATGGTCGGCTTGAATATTGCCGTTATGAGTCTTATCGGGCGGTTTGTGGGTGCTGGAGACATGGCCCGTGCAAACGAAGTCATTGCCGCGGGTTTTATGCTCGCCTTTGCTTATGCGGGCACATTGTCTGTAATTTTCTTAATCTTTAGAATTGAGCTTGTGGCCTTTTTCGATACGGGCGGTGCCGATTTCCCCGCAATTTTAGCAATCGGTTCGCAGATGATGGTGGGCCTTGTAACGTACATGCTCGCAGATGCAACGATTCTAATTAGTGGAGCGGTGCTGCGTGGCGCCGGCGATACCCGTTGGATTATGCTGACATCAATGAGTCTGCACTGGGTGATGCTAGTGATTCAATACCTGACTATCGTGGTGTACAGGTTAGATGCATTGATCTCATGGTGGGTATTTGTGGCAACGTTGCTCATCCTTGCGATTATTTACCTATGGCGATTGCTTGGTAACACCTGGCGAAGACCAGAGAGGCTGGCTAAGGTGCTCGCGGAGTCTTGATCGTCTTGCGGCAAATAGCGCTGTGAACTGCCCCTGCGCTAGCGAGTCAATAGGCGCCGCACCAACCCCTGATGTTGGCGGCTTTTTGCCTGACTCTCCAGAAGAACATCGATTTGTGTTTCGATTTCATTGGCAACACGCTCACGAAGGTTGCGAAGCTTGTTCATAGTCAAGGTTTTACCTTTGTGTTGTGATAAGTCCACGGGCTTGCCGAAACCGAGAAAGCATTTTTGTGGCTTTGGCAGCACACTACCCAGGGCGCCGATGGGAATAGGGGGGAGAATATCGGTGCGCGTTTCACTGTTTAGCAATCCCACTCGCGTGAGTGCTTTGCCGAGTTTCGAATCGGGAATATCCTGGCCTTCCATGAGATGGCCATAAAACTCATCTGGACCGACCAAGCCAAATGGCATGATCGTATAGCCATTCTCAGCGGCTAATCTGACGAAACCATGGCGTTCTTTCCACTGCAATTCGTAGAGCTGTGAAAGTGGTTTTACCGCCTCATAGGCACCGCCCGGGAAGACTAATAAATCTTGTCCATCTTCCATAAGCGCTGAACACACCTTAGGGTGGCCCATGACACCACCGTTGCGAAGAATAAAGTTACCCACGCGCGGGTTGGCAAATAAAAACCGGTCACCCATGCTACGCGGAAAGCGTCTAAGTTCCTTTAAAAAAAGTGGCATCACTACCAGCCCATCAAGGGCAAAGAGTGAATGGTTCCCCACAAAAAGGCAGGGATTATGGGGGATGTTCTCCACGCCGGTGATTTCAGGCTGTAGCGTCTTTTTTACCAACTGGTAGGCTAACTGAAGGTCCACACCGCTGGGAGGTCTTACACGCAGGGCGCGCTCAATGTGTTGGTTGATTGCCTCGTCGTCGGCCAGGGGCTGAGTGTCTTTGTCAAAGGCAGCCATAGATTTTCCGCGGGGATGAAGGTTTGGTGTTACTGCTGCCCAGTATACCCACTGTCAGGGCTATTCGATATGGCGCAAGGTTCCGGCCTTGTGAAAATTGCGTTACAGTTGCGCAGCACAGCGAATTAGGAGCCGATCATGCAGGGAAAACACGTTGCAATTACCGGGCCCACAGCCGGCATTGGGCGTTATAGTGCGCTTGAACTCGCCCGCCGTGGCGCGACACTAACGCTATTCTGTCGCAATGCCAGTAAAGCCGACGAATTAGTTGCCGAGATCATCGAGCTGGGAGCGGCTAAGCCGACTGTCATTTCGATGGATATGAGTGATCTGACAAGCGTTCGTGCTGCTGCCGAAGAATTTCTGGCGCTTGATGCTCCCTTAGATGTTCTGCTCAATAATGCAGGCGTCGTCAACACCACGCGAAAAGAGAGTGCCGATGGCTTCGAAGAAACGCTGGCCGTAAACCACTTTGCGCCATTTGTTCTCACAGGCATGCTATTGCCGGCTTTGCAACGGGCGGCCCAAGCAAGAATTGTGAATGTCGCTTCGGATGCGCATTCTTTTGTCAAAAGCATGCATTTTGACGACATGCAGGCAGAGAAAAGCTTCAAGACTTTCCGTGAATATGGACGCTCGAAGCTCGCCAATATTTTATTTACCCGGACATTGGCTGCGAAACTGGATGGCCAGGACATCACCGTCAACTGCTTGCATCCGGGTGCCGTAGCAACGTCGCTTGGCACCCAGAATGGCGGCTTTTTTAGCACCATCCTGCCAAAGTTGTTAAAGCCGTTTTTTCGTACACCAGAGCAGGGTGCTGAGACTTCGCTGTATTTGTGCTGCAGCGACGACGTCGCTAACGTGAGCGGTCATTATTTCGCCAACAGTAAACAGATTAAGGCCAAACGCTGGGGCCGGGACGATACTGCGGCACTGCGGCTCTGGGAATATACAGAAAAGGCCACGGGCTTCACTTTCCCTGTATAGTTTTGCGGTTAATCATTGTGTTGTTATCCATACTGAGGAGACTCTCTTGAAGCGGATTGTTGTTTTTATTGCGCTGCTGCTTTGCATGTCTCTCGCCCAGGCGTCGCTGTCTAAAACCCGTGAGACTCGGGAGTTTACCTTTACCTATGAGGTTCAGGATGCGGACTACCCTGTAGGTCAAGCCGTCGATTTGTATGTCCCTGCGCCGGCCCTTTCCGTTGGTCAGGAAGTGTTGGCGCAATCGATTAATAGCAGTACTCAGGTGATTGAAAAGAAAGAAGCGAAGTATGGGAATCGCTACTATCACTTGCGCAGGGAGGCTGGAGACACCACACCCCTGACGGCTACCTTTGAGTGGACGGTAAGCAGAGAAGTAGTCACCGCAAACGGCTCAGAACGGCTTGGCACTACCGAGCTTGAACCCTTTCTGGTTTCCAATCGTTTGGTCCCTGTCGGGCATAAGATACTGCAACCCATACTGGCGGAAATTCACGCGGCGCGTAAGTCGGCGTCTAAGCCTGACACCGCGAGGGCAATTTATGATTGGGTTGTCGACAATGTTGAGTACAAGAAGGTTGGCACAGGATGGGGCAATGGCGATACGTTCTGGGCGTGCAGCGAACGCTACGGAAACTGCACGGATTTCCATGCATTGTTCACCGCTCTGGCTCGATCAGAAGGGATACCTTCGCGCTTTGAGATCGGCTTTCCTGTGCCACTGAGTCGCAATGCGGGAAAGATAGGTGGTTATCACTGCTGGGTGCAGTTCTACCTGCCGGGCGAGGGTTGGGTGCCTATCGATGCTTCTGAGGCGGCTAAACATCCAGAGCAGCGCGAGTTACTGTATGGCTCGCATCCAATGGATAGAATACATTTTACCACTGGGCGAGATTTGCAGTTCACGCAGGCGACACAAGAGAAACCGCTCAACTACTTTGTTTATCCCTATGTCGAGATTGAGGGAAAGGCCTGGACTGGCAAGGTTCCAACGCAATTCCGTTATGCTGAGCCGCTTTCGCAGAGTTTGCAAAGTTCTCAGGAGAGTTAAAATACGTTCACACCACTGATCCACGGATGAATGTAGATGGTTACGGCTATAGTTACCGCAGCCGTGGCCAATAGCACGAATTCAGCAGCCATTGGTGGTACCTCGTCCTTTGTCCATGCGCCATCGCGGCGATTAATCAACAATATCGACAGTATTGCCCAAAGACCCAGTCCGACAAACAGCACCGCCGAACGTGAGTCGCCATTGAGCATTAGGTGAGCCACGCTCCACAGTGCAACACCGGTTAGCTGCGGGTGTCTTATGAATTGCTTGATGCGGCTTTTCAACGAGCTGGCGGCGAGCAGTACGAACGCGGCCAACATCAAAGCCAATGCTATTGTTCTTAGCGCAGCAGGAGGTTGATACAGATACGTCACTTCTGCGCTGCGCCAGCCAACAATCATCAGTGCAAAAGAGCCCAGCAGCAGTAGCGAAAATACGCCCTTGTACCCCCCATCACCGAGCTTGCTTAACCCTGCTTGTTTTAACTCAGGCATAAGTGAGGGAACGAAGTGCACCACCGCAAAAAGCAACACGCCTATTGATAAAAGTACCATGTCTATCACTCCTCTAAATTCGTTTGGATAAGCATAGCAGTCTGAACCGTTGTTGACCTACGACAGCCTGCTAACCCGCTCAGGTCAACGGAATTCATGGCACCGTAGTGCTCGCTCCGTTACTATAGCGCGATGTACGAAGAGGACATTTCACAGCTACCCATCACGGACGTCATTGAGCCGTTGCGGGCCTGTTTGCTCGACGCCGATGAGGTTATTTTACAAGCGCCACCAGGCGCTGGTAAGACGACCATCGTGCCGCTTGAGTTGATGGACGAACACTGGTTGCAGGGGTTGAAGATACTGGTTCTTGAACCCCGGCGCGTGGCGGCGCGCGCCGCTGCAACGCGTATGGCGCAGCTATTGGGTGAGGTGACCGGACAGACTGTTGGTTATCGCATTCGTTTAGACAGCCAGGTAAGCAACCAAACACGCATCGAAGTCATTACCGAGGGCATTCTCACTAGAATGCTGCAGTCTGATCCTGGTCTGGAAGATGTTGGGCTCATCATTTTCGATGAATTTCATGAACGTAATCTGGATTCCGATCTCTGCCTGGCGCTCGCGCATCAGGGCCGTTCACTTTTTCGAGAGGGGCCTCCACTCAAGTTATTGGTCATGTCGGCTACCCTGGATGGCGAGCGCATTGCCAGCATGCTCAATGGCGCGCCAGTGGTTACTTCCGAAGGCCGACAGTTTCCAGTAGCGACGCATTATGGTGATGCCTACCAACTGCGTGACTCGATCGTACCGCCCACTGTGGATACTATCCTGCGCGCGCTCGACGAACAGGCCGATAGCATTCTCGTGTTCCTACCCGGACAAGCCGAGATTACCCGCACGGCTAAAGCGTTGCATGAAAAGATTCCCGCAGAGGCAAAGCCTCTTATACAGGTAGCACATTTGTACGGTGGCTTACCGTTGGCTGAACAACGCCAGGCGATCGAGCCGGCGCCTGACGGTGTACGCAAAGTCGTTTTGTCGACGAACCTTGCCGAAACCAGCTTAACGATCGAAGGTATCCAGGTCGTTGTAGATGCCGGCCTGGTGCGCGAAGCCGTGTTTGACCCCGCCACAGGCATGACCCGTTTGACTACGCGGCGCGTATCGCGGGCATCCGCGGATCAGCGAGAGGGTAGAGCGGGGCGTTTGGGCCCGGGCGTTTGTTATCGCCTGTGGAGCGAAGAACAGCATCAGCGGCTTGTTCAGTACGCGACACCAGAAATACTTCAGGCGGATCTTGCACCGATGGCGCTGCAGCTGTTGTCGTGGGGGGTAGAAGATACTCGCTCATTGGTCTGGCTGGACCCACCGCCAGACGCGCCCTATTCACAGGCTGTCTCAATACTAGAGCAATGCGGGGCAATCTTTAAAAACGAAGCAGGGGTTCACCAGCTCACGCCCCATGGGGTCAGGCTTGCGCAGATGCCGTTGCACCCCAGGTTGGCGCATATGTTGCTGGTGGGCTGCGATATTCATGCGACAGAAACCGCATGCTTACTTGCGGCGATCCTCTCAGAGAGAAACCCGCTGGCCAATCGGGGAGTCGACATTTTGACTACGATTGGTGTTCTCATGGGGCAGGAGCGTTGTCCGCCTCAATTTCAATCCTGGTTTAAGCGCATTTGGGAACAGGCGAGGCGCTATGCGCGGCTGGCAAGCGGCATTCACAAGCCGCGCAAATACGCCATAACAGTGCCTCAGGAAGATATGCTGGGGGTTCTTCTAGCCAGTGCTTATCCTGATCGTGTGGCGCGTCGTCGCACAGAAGATGACAGAACGCACTATCAGTTAAGTAACGGCCGCAGCGCAGAGCTTCCAGACTCTGACCCATTAGCAGGTAGCCAGTGGCTGGCCGTGGCAGAAATTGGTGGCATGGTGGGCGAAGCTTCTGATCGTGTGTACAGCGCAACAACGCTGAACCCAGAGTGTTTTGGCGAAGTGCTGTCTACTTTGGTCACTGAGCAGGAGCACGTGGAGTGGGATTACCGGGCAGAGCGCTTTGTTGCCGAGAAGCATAACCTCGTTGGTAGCCTGTTACTGTCTACCGAGCCGCTGCGGATAGTGTCTGATGCAGCCAAAGGCGCAGCGCTCCTCGGTGTGGTGCGAAAAAAAGGGTTGTCGGTGTTACCCTGGAATGACAATTTAAGGCAATGGCGCGACAGGATAGAACTGCTGCACGACGCCTACGCGCAGGAATCATCCAACCCCTGGCCCGATCTTAGTGATGAGACGCTAATTGATACCCTTGAAGATTGGCTGCTACCCTTCTTGGGAGACGTAAAAAGCCTGCAAGACTTTCAGAAGCTGGATTTACGCACCATTTTACGTTCACTGCTTCCCTGGCCCTTACCGTTAGAGTTGGAGCGCCTTGCGCCTGAACGCTGGGCTGCACCATCCGGGAGCAGCGTGGCGATTGATTACGCTGAAACGCCACCTGTTCTGCCCATCAAGCTCCAAGAAATGTTTGGCTGTGAAGTGACGCCGGCAATTGCTCAGGGGCGCATTCCCCTGCAAGTACATTTGTTATCGCCCGCTCAGCGACCTCTGCATGTTACGCAGGATCTAGCGTCGTTTTGGCGAAATGGCTATGCAGAAGTGAAGAAAGAAATGAAAGGGCGCTACCCTAAGCACCCGTGGCCCGATGACCCGCTAACGGCGGATCCAACGGGCAAAACGAAACGTAACGCGGGTTGATGCTCTAGTTCAGCGTGGCGGCTTTCAAGTCAGCAGCTAAAGAATCTCTGACCGCAGCTGGCAAGCTTTCTTCTTCAATGGTGTAAGCCGGGTGATCTATGCCAACAGAGATACTGGCCTTGTTTTGAACGGCGGCCAGCATAGTATTGTTCAGCTGGAACCGCATGAAGTGCACCGACGAGGTTTTGACATCGTTCTCGCGCTCTAGATCTTCATCAGCGATTGCATAGATTGGGTCAAAGCCCTCGACGCGCATCCATACCTTGTCCTCGATACCGATCATTCTAGACAGCTGCTCGGCCCTCTCGACAGGGTCATCGTACTCAATCATGAATGTCGCCTTCCAGTTGTCTCCATCTGGAATCAGCGGATTGTAGGCTTCCAACTCCTCCTCGATACCCGCCGCTTCAAACACCTTCTCAATGCGCAGCATTTCCTGTATCTGATAGCGGATTGTCAGCGAGTCCTCGAAATACAGGCGAGCGTTAGGACCCAGTGGCACCTGCCGGTGCTGTTTGTGTGCCATCACTTTCGAGCGAAAAGCCGAGCGCTCCTGGGCATATTCTTCCAGTGACCATAAATCGGCTCTTGAGAGCTTAGACATCGTTTTCTTCTCCGGGGTAATTCTGTGTGGCTATAAACCGTATGCCATGCGCAGCAGTGACATGGGGTGCTCGGCTTTATCTACTTTGGTGGATAGATTGGCAATGTGCGTCGCTGCCATAGGGCAGTCACTCATAAAATGATCGGGCTCCTGTTGATCAACTTTCCGAACAACCGGCCTGGCTATTTTTACCGATTTCGCGTGAGTCTCTTTTTTAACCGCGTAGGTACCATCGTGGCCAGAGCATCGCTCCTGAGCGGTGACTTCGGTGCCTTGCACCAAATTGAGCACGTCGCGCGTTTTTAACCCGATATTCTGTACCCGCTGGTGGCATGCAACTTGATATGCGATATCGCCCATCGCATTGGGGAATTCTGTTTTCAGCGCCTCGCCCTTGTGCCTGAGCCACAGGTATTCAAAGGGGTCAAAGAAAGCGTTTTTCACCTTCAACACATCAGGGTCATTGGGAAACATCAACGGAAGCTCCTGCTTGTACATCAACACACAGGAGGGAATAGGGGCGGTGAGGTCATACCCCTCGTCGACTAATTTTGCCAGCACGGGAATATTCGCTTCTTTGAGCGCTTTCACACTCTCAAGGTCACCCAATTCCAGCTTGGGCATGCCGCAGCATTTCTCTTTGGGTACAAGATCAATGTGGATGTCGTTGTGCTGAAATACTTTGATGAAATCCGGCCCTATATCGGGGCTGTTGTAATTACCGTAACAGGTGGCGTAGAGCGCCACTTTACCGGTGGTTTCACCAATGGGTTTAGGATCGATGGCTTTCACCATGGGCGCGACTTGCTTTCGCAACGTCTTGCTGTGAAATTGCGGCACCGGCGCTTCATGGTGAATCTCAGCAGTTGATTCCAGCGCCTTGCGAAAAGTTTTATTACTGTTAAGCGCATTGACCGTGATATCGACGAGGGGGATCGATGTCATTTTGAAAACGGTGTCGGTGCTGGTCAGTACTTTATCGCGCAGCTTTGCCCCTTCATCTTTGAACTTTACGGCCTTAGCGCGAAGCATTAGGTGGGGGAAATCAACATTCCATTCATGCGGAGGAACGTAAGGACATTTTGTCATGTAACACAGATCGCAGAGGTAGCACTGATCAACTACCTTGTTGTAATCGGCTTTATCAATGCCATCTACTTCTAATGTGTCGGACTCATCGACCAGGTCAAAGAGAGTAGGGAAGGAATCACAGAGGCTGACGCACCGGCGACACCCATGACAAATGTCGTAGACACGCTCTAGCTCAGCTTCAAGTGATGCTTTGTTCCAGTAGTCGTCGGATTCCCAGTCTATGGGGTGCCGAGTAGGAGCCTCTAAACTGCCTTCTCTCAAAGTGTGCTGCCTCTTGTGGTAACTGATGTGGTAACTGATGTGTTAACTGGAGTTGGATTAACTACAGATCGATCAACTATACATGCAGGTCAAATACATGTAGGTCAATTACAGGCAAAAACGGCCAGCTCACCCAGAGCTGGCCGCCAGAGCCAATGGGTAGCATTTGAAACGCGTAGCCATTGACCAGTGCCGATTCGACAGCCAGATAGCCGTCTGTCAGTGGTTGCTTAGTCGTCGAGCGTATCAAGCGCTTTCTGGAAGCGGTTCGCGTGGCTGCGCTCAGCCTTAGCCAACGTTTCCATCCAGTCCGCAATTTCGTCATGACCTTCGTCGCGTGCTGTCTTTGCCATACCAGGATACATGTCAGTGTATTCGTGAGTTTCACCGGCAATTGCAGCTTTCAGGTTGTCAGAAGTGCCGCCAATGGGCAGGCCTGTGGCTGGATCACCTGTCTCCTCGAGATATTCAAGGTGGCCGTGTGCGTGGCCTGTTTCACCTTCAGCTGTTGAGCGAAAAACCGCAGCAACATCGTTGTAACCTTCTACATCAGCTTTTGCTGCGAAGTACAGGTAGCGACGATTCGCTTGTGATTCCCCAGCAAACGCGTCCTTTAAATTCTGTTCGGTTTGACTACCTTTCAGTGACATAGTCGAGTCTCCATTTATGTTGGTTTTTTTAAACAGGTGCTACACCCTGTAACACTATTACAGCTTACAAAATTTGCCTAATCAATTGCTACTAACAAGCCAATTAAATGTTGCTATAAGTTAGTTCACGCTGATGCTCTGGGCTGTCGGTTCGTCTCTCGCGGGTCGATTTGGCGTGATATCGTCCAGAATGCTGTACAGACAGGGCACAATGAACAGCGTGATGAGTGTGCCCACCAGAACCCCGAAGGCGAGCGAAATTGCCATGGGCACAAAGATATGAGTGGAGATGGTCTTGTCCATCATGATCGGGGTCAGGCCAACGAAAGTGGTGATACTGGTCAGCACAATGGGCCGAAAGCGCGCGCTCCCTGCGCCGATGACTGCCTCCGCAATCGTGTGTCCCCGTTGACGTTGCTTGTTGATGTAGTCGACGAGTATGAGGCTGGAGTTCACCACGACACCCGAAAGCGCGATGATCCCCAGCAGCGAAAAGAACACTAGATCCTTGCCCAGTAGTAAGTGCCCCATAATGGCGCCAACAGCGCCAAAGGGGATTACGCTCATTATCACTAGTGGTTGCAGGTAAGAGCGCAGTGGGATGGCGAGCAGCGCATAAATGACCAGCAGAGCGAGGGCGGCTGTGCTCAGCAGCGACCCCATGGATTCTGAACGTTCCTCGGCTTCACCGGCCAAGCCATAGCTGACGCTGGGGTAGCGCTGCGTAATCTCGAGAAGATCCTTGGCCAAAACCGATTCAATAATGGCTTCGGGTGTGTTCACAGAACGATCGACATCAGCCTCAACGGTGACTACGCGTTTGCCATCTACGCGTTGAATGGTGGTGTAACCGCGGCTCAAAGAAGCACTGGCGACACTGGAGAAGGGCACTTCGGTGCCATCAGCCGTGCGTATGCGCATGGCTTCCAGATCACCCAGGGAGCGGCGTTCATCGGCCGGAAACCGCACCATTACCCGTATGTCATCGGCGCCCCGTTGCACCCGCTGTGCCTCGTACCCGTAAAAGGCCTGACGTACTTGTTGCCCAAGATCCTGCAGCGTTAAGCCCAGACTGCGAGCCTGTGGCAATAGCGCAAGCTGAACTTCCTGCTTGCCAGCTCTGAAGGTGTCGCTGACATCCTCCACCCCATCATAGGATTGGAGGGCCAGGCGCAGCTCGGCGGCGGCGTCTCGTAACTCATCAAAGTCTTTGCCGTAAAGCTCGAACGAGATTGCTTTGCCAAAACCGAAGGCCTCTGACGTAAAACTAAGCTCTATGGCATCGGGGATTCCGCCGGTGAGCTCGCGCCAGCGGCTGGCGTAAACTCGGGTGGGTGTACCCGAGTAATCGCCTGGCAAATTGAGCTCTATACCGACTTCGGCAATGTTACTTTGTGCGACAACAGTACTGTCGATACTGCCCTTGGGAATGAAAGACCCTATGCTACTAAATACGTGAGAAATAAGACTTGCGTCTTCTTTACTACGTTCACCATCGAGCTCTCTGCCGAGTTCCTCGGCAGCGTTTTCTAGACGCTCAACGGCCAGTGCAGTTTTTTCTACTGGCGTTCCCTCTGGCATTGTCAGTTTGGAATAGAGATGGGTGCCCTCAACTGCAGGGAAAAACTGGAACTGAATATGCCCTGCTGCAAACAATGACAGCGTCACAATAAGGACCGCTACGCCAGTCGATACGGTGAGGTACCGCCAGTGCAAAGCAGATTGCAACGCGGGTTGATAAACCGTGGTTGAAAGAACCTGCAGCGAATTCGAAATGCGATCCTGAAACCTGAGCCAGGCATCCAAGTAGCGATTGCCGCCGCGGGTGCTCTCTGGTTTACGATAAGCCAGGTGCATCGGCAAAATCCATTGCGATTCGATGACGCTAAACGCAAGCGCAAGCATGACGGTGAACCCCAGTGGATCGTAAAACCCGCCCATGGGCCCAGGTATTGAAACCACCGGTATGAACGTAGCCATTGTGGTTAGCACGCCAAAAATCACCGGCAATGACACCTCGGAGGTACCATCAACGGCCGCGGCAAGGCGCGGCTTGCCCTGTTGCTCATGGCTGTAGATGCGCTCGCCAACTACGATCGCGTCGTCGACCAAAATACCTAACACCAGGATAAACGCCATCACTGAAACAGTGCTGATAGCAATGCCGGCCGCTGGAAACAGCGCAATGGTACCTAGTAGCGCAACGGGAATACCGGCGGCAACCCACAGTGCCAGCCGAAAACGTAGGAATAGGGTAAGAATTAGCAGCACTAATATCAGACCACTACGCGCATTTTTCGCCAGTACGTCCAGACGATCAACAAGATCCTGAGATTCGTCCTGCCAAATTGTAATGTCGATGCCTTCGGGGAGGGTCGTCTCAACCTCTTTGAGGTAGGCTTTTACTGACGTGGCAATAGACATGATGTCTTCTTCGCCCACGCGCGACACTTTCAATGCGACGGCCGGTTCGCCATCAAGGCGTGCCTGCAGATCGCTGTCCTCAAAGCCGTCCACAACGTTGGCGATTTCTCCCAGCATGACATTGGTGCCGTCTGTGCGCGTAAGCACTACAATGTCTTCAAATTCCTGCGCCGAATAGGCCTGGCCGCGCGTCCGGAGCAGAATCTCGCCGCCTTCTGTTTTCAGCGACCCACCTGGAATATCCAGTGACCCTTGTTCAATGGCCTGCCCAATGGCAGCCAGCGTGAGACCATGCCTGCGCAGTGTCTGCTCGGAAACTTCAATCGAAATTTCGTAGGGGCGCGCAAACTGCAGCTGAACCTGTGAAACCGCCGGCAGGGCAGCAATATCATCGCGAAGGTT
>JBGCFE010000143.1:0-7031 GCA_045106775.1 Halioglobus sp. | reverse complement strand
TACTTTCTGTTCAGGCATGGATCTCAAAGCGTTTGTGACAGGCGAGCTGCCCTCCATTGAAGGCCGCGGCTTTTGTGGCTTGTCTGAATACACGCCTCGTAAGCCTCTGATTGCAGCGGTTGAAGGTTACGCGCTGGCCGGCGGTTTGGAGCTGGCTATCTCCTGCGACTTAATCGTGACTGCAGACAACGCCAAATTTGGTATACCGGAAGTGAAGCGTGGGCTGGCAGCGGCGGCGGGTGGCTTGGTGAAATTGCCTCGTCAAATTCCACCGCGCGTTGCACTTGAGCTCGCACTGACCGGTGATTTTATAGACGCAGACCGCGCTTACGCACTAGGCCTGGTAAACGAGGTTGTACCAGCGGGTACCGCTTTGGAAGCCGCCAAAGCGTTAGCCGCCCGCATTGCTGCCAACGGCCCTCTCGCCGTCGCTATCTCTAAGCAGGTAGTCCTTGAATCGGGTGACTGGACCTCAGACAACATGTGGGCCAAGCAACAAGAAATCGTGAACCCTGTGTTCACAAGTGAAGACGCTATCGAGGGCTCTGTTGCCTTCGCCGAGAAACGCGCCCCCAACTGGAAGGGCAAATAAGGAGCAACACTATGTCTGAAGCATGGATTATTGACGCCTGTCGCACACCCCGCGGCATTGGCAAGAAAGGCAAGGGCTCACTCGCCGAGCAGCACCCCCAGCATTTGGGTGCTGTTGTTCTGAAGGCCATCGCTGAGCGCAATGACGTAAACACCGCAGAGGTAGGCGATGTTATTTTTGGCACCAGCTCGCAACGCGGCCGTCAAAGCGGTGACTTAGCGCGTATGGCCGCTTTGGAAGCAGGCTACGATATTCGCTCTAGCGGCGTAACACTGGATCGCTTCTGCGGCTCTGGCATTACCTCGGTCAACCTCGCAGCCATGAGCATCATGTCTGGTAGCGAAGACCTGGTGATCGGCGGCGGCGCAGAGATGATGTCTGTATACGGCGAAGAAGGCGCAGCCATGAACCCCTTCATGGATAACGGCAATGAGCTGCTGCGTGAAATGCATCCTCAGCCTCATCAGGGCGTATGCGCGGATGCTATCGCCACCATTGAGGGTATCGATCGCGAAGCGGTTGATGCGCTGGCGTTTGTCTCGCAACAGCGCGCAGCCAATGCGATAGACAACGGCTACTTCGACAAAAGCCTGGTACCCGTGCATTCGGTAGATGGCACGTTGGCTCTGGATAAAGAAGAATTCCCGCGCCCACAAACTACACTCGAAGGCCTGGCTGAACTCAAGCCCTCTTTTGAAGCACTGGCTGACTACCCACTGGACGATGCAGGCACCACTTATCGCTCTATGGTTCTGCAAAAGTACTCAGGGCTAGAAATCAACCATATGCACCATGCCGGCAACTCGTCTGGCGTAGTTGATGGCGCGGGCGCAATCCTGCTGGCCTCCCCTGAGTACGCAAAAGCCAACGGTATGAAGCCACGCGCGCGCATCAGAGCCATGTGCAATATGGGCGACTGCCCAACCCTAATGCTCAACGCTCCCGTTCCTGCTGCGCAGAAGGTACTGGCAAAAGCCGGCTTAACCGTAGACGATATCGATCTGTTCGAGATCAATGAAGCGTTCTCAGTAGTGGCAGAGAAGTTCATCCGTGATCTCAACCTGGACCGCGACAAAGTGAACGTTAACGGTGGCGCAATGGCACTGGGGCACCCTATCGGTGCCACGGGTTCACTGCTGATCGGTACGGTGCTGGACGAGCTTGAGCGTCGCGATCAGCAGCTGGGCCTAATCACTATGTGCGCCGCAGGCGGCATGGCTCCAGCTATCATCATTGAGCGTGTGTAAACAAACACGCATTTAGTCTCTGCAAGCGGCGGCCTCGGGTCGCCGCTTTGCGTTTTGCCAGACACATCAGGAGAAAACTATGTTCGAATTCAGTGAAGCGTCGCAGCGCTACCAGGCATTGCTCGGCGACTTTATGGCACAGCATATTTATCCGCGTGAACAAGAATACGCGCAGCAGCTGCACAGCGCGGAGAATCGCTTTGCCTATTTGCCCATTATGGATGAACTTAAAACTAAAGCGCGCGAAGCGGGCTTGTGGAACCTGTTTATCCCGCCCTCCCTGGCCGAGTTCGCAGAGCATGACGGCCTGAGTAACTTTGACTATGCCCCGCTAGCAGAAATGATGGGGCGTGTTTTGTGGTCACCAGAAGTCTTTAACTGTAATGCGCCCGACACCGGCAACATGGAAGTCTTCATGAAATACGGCACCAAAGCGCAACAGGAGCAATGGTTAACACCCCTGCTTGCCGGCGACATACGCTCTTCCTACGCCATGACCGAGCCACAGGTAGCCTCCTCCGACGCCACCAACATCGAGCTGAGTATTGCCAAAGAGGGTGATGAGTGGGTACTCAATGGCCGCAAGTGGTTCATCACCAACGCGATGTATGAGCGCACACAGATATTTATCGTGATGGGCAAATCAGACCCTAACAATGAGAACCGTCACAAGCAGCAGTCTCAGGTGCTGGTGCCCAAAGGCACGCCAGGGCTAGAGGTAATAAGGCCGCTGACGACACTGGGCTACGATGATGCGCCGATAGGCCATGCCGAGCTGCAATTTAACAATGTGCGCGTTCCCCTTGAAAACATACTGCTGGGTGAAGGCCGCGGTTTCGAAATTGCGCAGGGCCGCTTAGGGCCAGGCCGCATTCATCACTGCATGCGATTGATCGGCGCTGCTCAGCGCTCTTTAGAGCTAGCGTGTCACCGCGCCGAGTCGCGCACCACCTTTGGCAGAGTGCTCAGCAAACACCAGTCGGTGCGTGAAGACATCGCCAAATGCTTTAGCGAAATCGAAATGATGCGTTTACTGGTACTAAAAACCTGCAAACGCATGGATGAAGTTGGCCCTAAGGCCGCGCTGGACATGATTGCCGCAAGTAAAACCAGCGTGCCCATCATGGCGCAAACGGTGATCGACCGCTGTATGCAAATCCACGGCGCAGGCGGCCTGACAGAAGACTATATGATGGCAGAAGCATTTAACTATGCGCGCTGGTGTCGCCAGGCCGATGGGCCTGATCAGGTTCACCAGATGGCGCTGGGTAAACAGGTTATCAAGCGCTACACCGAATCGGCGTAGCGCTCTCTAGCTTTTGCCTAGATAGAATTACCCGAGGGCTAGTTCTATCTGGGCTGTCTTACGGGGCGCGCCACCTGGTTTTTTGCGGCTAGCCAATGGCTTTTTTTTCGAAGATTTCGGCGACGCTGATTTAGCCGCGCCCTTTTTCTTCGCGGCTGTCTTTTTAACCGGTTTCTTTTGAATAGACTTTTTGGCCGCCGGTTTTTTCTCTGCGGGCTTTTTCCCTACCGGCTTCTTTTGCGCGGCTTTCTTCTGGGTGGGTTTGCTACCTGCCGTTGTGTCTTCGCCTTCTTTCTTTTTCTTCGCCGCTTTTAACGCGCGCGTCTCATCTGCGCGCGAGGGCGTTGGCCGCCTGCGTGAAGAACGGGGGCGATGGTACTCGGAGGAATCTGGGCGCAAATCACCCTGCTCGAAGCGCACCAGAATCTCCTCCATGGTGCGGCTTATTTTGGTACACGTTCGAATAGCCGCGATAGTCGGATACGCAGAGTGCTCACCACCCTGCATGAGTTCAATCAAATCCTTTTCCGACAGGTGCGATATCAGTTTCGCCGGGTTGTACCAGCGGAAGCTAGGGACAATATTAATATCACCGCTGTATTCCTGATCGAGTAATGCGTGCACGCTGCTCACCAGCATATTCACTCGCGGCCAAGTATCGTTACTGCGCTGCACCATAGAGCGATAGAAGTTCAATACCTCGCGCCCCACACCCACACCTAAGCCGCCCAGTGCTGAGGCCAAAGCAGAACGCTGCCCGCCCTTTTTCAGAAATGGAATCGCAATAGGGTTCACCATGCTCACGATAAAGTGGTTGGTGCTGTAGAGGCGCTGCAACCGTTTGGCAGGCAGATCATCCGCAACAGAACCATCCACCCACTTACGCGTAGGCAAATAAGGCTGCGGCTCACCGTGGCGATTCTTTGCCATCAGCATGACCGGCGGAAAAACGCCAGGAACGGCGCAGGAAGCCATAACCGCCGAGCGGATGTACACGTTCGGTGAGGCAATGGCGTTCAGTAGCCTAGAGGTTTGGTGCAATTCAGCCGGCGCCACGCTGATGCTGATCTGCCGCCCTGTTTTCTCATAGGCTTCTTGAAACGTCAGGTTGGGGATCATGCGCGCGATCAACTGCTCTAAGTCGCCCACGTCAATTTGCGGATTAGCGCCGAAGAACATACGCGTCAGTACATTCGCTTCGCGCTCTGCTTCAAAATACACATTTGCAGGGTCATAAAATTTTGCGAGCTGCCGGTCGGTATGCGTGCCCAGCACCCCCGCCACCAACGAACCAGCGCTAGAGCCTGATACTACACGCGGTAACAGGTTTTGTTCGATCAGCGTCTTCACAACACCCAGGTGATAGAACCCCAGCACTCCGCCACCACTGAGCATTAAGGCGGACCGCCCGTAGCAAACATTGGCACGATAAAAGAAATCGAGCTTTTCCTGCACGCTGATTTCATCGGTATCGAGGTCGGCAAGAAAGCGCAAAGCGTCGTCAATCTCATCAACATACTGCTCAATCAGGCGCTTGGTGCCCGCCTTAGCGCGGGTGTACAGGCCAGAACTGCCCATGCCGGCCATATTGCCGTGTATACCTTCATTCAACGTGAACAGCAGGCCCTGATGATCATGGCGTGCGCGCAAACTGCGAATGCGATCCAATCGCAACCGTATTTGCGCATAGTCGTATTGGCTGGTTTGGTCTACTTCACGCCAGCGTTTCTGGCCTGACAGCTCGTCGTGTTCCTGCGCTGCCTCGTACCATTCATCATAGCTAGTCGCCAGATGCATGCGCTTTTCTACTTGCTTCAACTTTCGGCCATTTAACATGACGCGGACGCTCCCCTAAATGTGTATCCCCTATACCGCGTAGGATAAGCGAAAGCGGGGATTCAGCCCACCTTTTTGTTAACGCTGCTTACATTCAAGTGGAATATCAAAAGGCGCTCTAACCCTCTGTTATTGGTGAAAAAACTCCTCATTTGGGTCAATATCAGCCAACTGAGTTCGCGCTGCTGGTAAAACCCCATAGAAAGCCCCTAAAATGGCCCGCCCGACAGGCCCTGCATGGCCTTCACATGGGGCACCGTCCGTACAGGGAGCAAGCTCCTTTTCCAACCTTGAGGCTCTGTTTTTGCGCGCTTACCTTCTAGTCATAGTTCTTTTGCTCGTCATCTTTGGCAGCATAGCGGGCTATCTATTCAACAAGTTTTCTACACTGGCCAATACAGACTTCACGCCACCGCCAGTGACTGTTGCTGCGGCTGTAGCGCAACCCACCACTTGGTCATCGCAGCTAGAGGCTGTTGGTACGATTAAAGCGGCACGGGGTGTGGAGCTGAGCTCTGAAACCAGCGGTGAGGTGATCGCAGTGGATGTTCGGTCGGGTGATCGCGTTGAGGCAGGCCAACCCATTTTAACCCTCAACGACAGTCTCGAGCAGGCCAGCCGGCATCGTCAGGAAGCAAACCTCACGCTGGCGCAAGTGCTATTCGAGCGCGATGCGCGCCTCGTCAAAAAGAAATCGATCCCACAAAGCCAGTACGATCGCTCCAAAGCCGACCTCGACAGCGCCATTGCGCAGCTCGCAGAAATAGATGCCAGGCTGGCCAACAAACGCATAACGGCACCTTTTGCAGGCACCACGGGCATCATCCGCGTTAAAGTAGGGGACTACGTCGAGCCCGGCACACCCATCACGACGCTGCAAGATCTCAGTGAACTCGAAATCGATTTCTCAGTGCCGTCGCGTTATTACGCATTGTTGAAACCCGGGCAAAAAATGGCCGTTACAACGTCTGCCTTTCCCGATCGCGAATTTCAAGCAACGCTACAAGCGGTGGATGCTCAAGTCGACACCAATACGCGCAACCTCTTACTGCGCGCCAAGCTTGAGAGCAGCGATGGCCCGCTACCGGGCATGTTCGCCAGGGTTATTGTTGATCTGGGCACACCAGAGCGCGTGGTCACCGTACCCGAGACAGCAGTGTCCTACTCTCTGCACGGCAATACGGTGTGGGTAATCACGCAGATTACCGGGGGCGAAATCGTGCAGCCTTTTGTTGTTAAAACCGGTGATACCCGTGACGGCATGATCGCCATTTTGGACGGTTTGCTGGGGGGCGAGCGAGTAGTGACTGCGGGCCAGAATAAGCTCTATCGCGAAGCCCGTGTGCTTGTCGAAACTGCAGACGAGCCCTGATTGAATATGTCGTTTACCGATCTCTTCATCAAACGCCCCGTGCTGGCATTGGTTGTTAGCAGTCTTCTGTTGCTGCTGGGCGGCGCATCACTGGCACGCGTGGATATTCGGGAGTTCCCAGAGCTAGAACGCGCCGTTATTTATGTCGAAACTTACTATCGCGGCGCTAGCGCGCGCACCGTGCAGGGCTTTGTCACCACACCGCTGCAAATCAGTATCGCGGGGGCACGGGGCGTAGAGTACATGACATCTACCAGCAATCCTGGTGTGTCTGAAATTGAAGTACACGTGAGGCTGGGCGAAAACAGCAGTGCGGTGTTAAGTGAAGTCATTGCGAAAGTTAACGAGGCAAGAGGCAACCTGCCGCGCGAGATTGAAGACCCGATTGTGACAACCGATGCCGGCGGCGACGCCATGATGTACCTCGCCTTTTTCAGCGACCAGATGTCGCCGTATCAAATCACCGATTATCTCGCCCGCGCTGTGCAGCCCGAACTTGCCACGCTCAAAGGCGTGGGTAAGGCCAATATTTTTGGCCGCTCGTTAGCGATGCGGATTTGGCTAGACCCCGTGCGTATGGCGGCTTCTGGCGTTACCGCGACCGATGTTATCGCCGCCATTGAGCGTGACAACTACATCGCCACCTCAGGTGCCACCGAAGGGCAATTGGTACGCGCC
>JBGCFE010000142.1:0-7740 GCA_045106775.1 Halioglobus sp. | reverse complement strand
GCTTTTAGTCAATCGCGCAATCAATCGAGACACGCATGCTAGAAATTTTCAACAAGTGGTATCGTCGATATCTGTACGAAGAAGAGTCGGTGTTGTTATTGGTTCTTCTTACCATTTCCGTTGTTCTGCTGGTAACTATTGGCGATATTCTCACGCCAATTCTTGCAGCCATTGTATTGGCTTATTTGGTGCAGGGTCTTTCTACGCGAATTCAAGGTTGGGGCTTGCCGGTCTGGGTTGGCGTAGCCGTTTCCTATCTCGTATTTATCGGAATATTTTTTGGGGTCATTCTAGGCTTAATGCCGTTGGTTTCACGGCAGGTTACAAGCTTATTAGCTGAAGCGCCGCGAATGTTAGAGCAGGGCCGCCAGTTTTTAGGTGTGCTGCCAGAGCAATATCCCGAGTTTCTCACTAAAGGCCAGCTTAAAGATCTGATGGACATGGCTCAGGTGGAATTGGCGAGCGTTGGCCAAACGGTTGTAACCCGGTCCTTTGCCTCCATCCCAGGTGTATTGACGGTAATGGTCTATGTGATTCTTATCCCTGTGCTGGTGTTTTTCTTTTTGAAAGACAGGCTGCAGATAATGGAGTGGCTATCGAGTTTTCTACCTTCGGAGCGCCCACTGTTGGAGCGTATCTGGGGTGAGATGAACCAGCAGTTTGCAAACTATGCGCGGGGCAAAGTGCTGGAAATGTTTATCGTTGGCTCGGTCACCTATGCTGCTTTCACCTGGCTTGATTTTAACTACGCGGCATTGCTGGCATTGCTGGTAGGTCTATCGGTAATCGTTCCGTATATAGGTGCTGCCTTGGTAACCCTGCCGGTTGTGGTGGTCGGCTTTTTCCAGTGGGGTTTCACTTCTGAATTTTACTGGATGTTTGCTGTCTATGTGGTGATACAGGTATTGGATGGCAACGTGTTAGTGCCGTTACTTTTTTCCGAAGCGGTCAATCTGCATCCGGTAGCAATTATATTAGCGGTACTATTTTTTGGCGGTATCTGGGGTATCTGGGGCGTATTCTTTGCGATTCCATTGGCTACCCTAATCAAAGCCGTCATAAACGCCTGGCCTTCGCCAGAGCCCGCGCAATAGCACGCTGTACTTGCTGGGGCGCACGTAACACCCAAAAATGGAGTTGTAAATGTTCGAGTTAAAATCCTCGTTAATGGCACGTGCATTGTTAGGCACGCTTGCTGTCGCACTGTGTGGTTCTTTGTTGGCTGCCTGTGCCGGTGTTGGCGGTGGTGGTGTAAGCCAGCCAGTGCAGAGTCAGAACGACGATTACGAGTATCGGTTGCTAACACTTGATAATCAGATGCAGGTTTTATTGATTTCTGACCCCGATGCCCCTAAAGCAGCGGCCTCGCTTTCGGTGAATGTCGGCAGCGGCGATAACCCACCCGAGCGTGAGGGCCTTGCTCATTTTCTCGAACACATGCTATTTCTCGGCACTGAAAAGTACCCCGATGCAGCCGAGTACGAAGAATTTATTACCGAGCATGGCGGTAATCGAAACGCCTATACCAGCTTCCAAGAAACGAACTATTTTTTCGATATCAATGCCCCTCACTTGCCAGAAGCGTTGGATCGGTTCGCGCAGTTTTTCATTGCGCCCAAGTTTGATTCTCAGTATGTCGACCGTGAGAAAAATGCCGTACAGGCCGAGTACCAAATGGGCCTCAAGAGCGATGGCCGCCGAGGCTTAGATGTCATGCAGGAAGTGATGAACCCAGAGCATCCTTTCAACCAATTCTCGGTGGGTAGCCTGGAGACACTGGCGGATAGGCCAGATGCGACGGTCCGAGACGACATGCTCAAGTTTTATGCCAAGCACTACTCTGCTAATGCTATGCGCCTGGCCGTGCTGGGCACGCAAAGCCTTGACGATTTAGAGTCCCTGGTTAGGCCAATGTTTGAGCCGGTACCTAATCGTGGTTTTGAACACGCGCCGGTAGACGCGCCGATATTCTTAGAGGACGAGCTGCCCATGTTGGTGCAGGTTAAGCCTCTGGCAACGCGTCGTCAGCTGGAAGTGTTTTTTCCCATTGATGATTACCGAGAGAATTATCGTGAGAACCCGCTTTCGTTTCTTGGCAATCTTCTAGGCCATGAGGGCAATGGAAGCTTGCTATCACAGCTCAAAACAGAAGGCCTGGCTGAACAATTGGGCGCAGGGCCTGCGCTGGGCTGGCGAGGCGGCGCATTGTTCAGCGTAAGCATTGCGCTAACTGAAAAGGGTGTTAAAGATTATGAGCGTGTATTGCAGTTGTTGTTTATGTATACCGATATGTTGCGCCGCGAGGGCCCAACTAAGCGCCTTTACGATGAGCAGGCGCGCCTGGCCGATCTGCAGTTTCGGTATCGCGAGCCGTCCAGCCCTATTGGCTACGTGAGTCGTTTGACGTCTGGTATGCACAACTATGACGGTGAAGACGTACTTCAGGGTCCGTACCTTATGGAGCGCTACGACGAGCGGCTTCTGCGGGGTCTGTTTGATAGCCTGCGGCCAGACAACGTTGTGGTGATGCTGGATGATGCATCAGTAGAGACAGACACCGTATCGGATAAGTATGAGGTGTCGTATTCAAAAAGCTCGCTGATGTTGGGACAACTTGCGGCGCGCGCCGATGATCCTGCGCTTGAGGCCATGCATCTGCCGGCCCCCAATGAGTTTATTGCTGAAGACGTCTCTTTGGTGGATTTGCCAGACGATGTTCCTTCGATACCTCAGCTCTTACTTGATTCTCCTTCGCAGAAAATCTGGTTTATGTCTGATGATGAATTTCGCGTGCCCAAGGGGTTTACGTATATCGATTTTCGTACGCCGGCATTAGGCCAGACGCCCCGGCAGAGTGCGATGGCATCACTGTATACCTCGTTACTCATGGATAAGGTTAACGAGTTTGCGTATCCAGCCCGGCTTGCCGGTTTGGGGTTTAGTTTTGGAAAATCAGCAAAAGGCATGACGCTGCGTCTGAGCGGCTATACCGACAAACAGTCACTGCTACTGGCAAGGCTGCTAAGCGATATTCGTGACCCACAGTTTAAGCAGCAGCGGTTTGAAAATATTCGTCAGGACATGATTCGAGGGCTGAAGAATACGGTTGCTAAAAGGCCCAGCAGCCAGCTGATGGACGATTTAGGTGAAGCTCTCACTCACGGTAGGTTCAATGAAGCGCAGTTGATAGCAGAGCTAGAAAATGCGCAGTTGAAAGATTTGAATCGCTATATCGAAGACTTCTGGCAAGGTGCCAGTGCACAAAGTCTTGTGTACGGTAACTACACGCGTGACACAGTTGATCAACTTGGCGAGGTCATAGAGGGCGTACTGCCCGGCGGCAAGGTTGCAGCGGTGAGAACGCGGGCATTGGTGAAGCTAGCCGCTGGTGAAACACTGCAATACGCTGTAGACATTCCCCATGATGACTCCGTTGTTGCCTGGTATTTGCAGGGCGCAGGTAAGAGTTGGAAGGACAGGGCCGCTACCTCGTTGACGGCACAGATCATGACATCCGGCTTCTTTCAGCAGCTACGAACAGAGCAACAGTTGGGATATGTTGTGAGCGCATTTGCGTGGACGAAGCAGGAAGTGCCAGGTGTTGTGATGCTCGTACAATCACCGGTCGCTGATGCACCTAGCGTTACCGAAGCGATGTCGACTTTTTTAAATGCTGTTGATGGTGAGTTGAATGAAGCACAGTTTGAGCGTCATAAAGCAGCGCTAATCAGTGACATCTCAAAGCCGGATAAAAACCTGGGTGAGCGCGCGACGTTTTACTGGCGCTCTATTGCAAGAAATCGTTTGGACTTTGCAAGTAGACTAGAGTTGGAAGCTGCTGTTGAAGCACTCACGCTCGACGATTGGCAGGCGTACTTTCGTACAGTGTTTATTGACGAACCTCGAACACTGCAGGTGATTTCTGCTGGTAGTAGGGGCAAGTTACCGCAAGTAAGTGGCAGGCGTTTTGATTCAGCAACTGCCGTCAAAGAAGCCACCGAAGCCTACGAGCTGTAGGTGGCTTGCCAAGCCCTCGCCAGAGGGCATTTCTAAAGGCTTTTATGAATACTGCCGATGTATGCATCATCGGAGAAGCTTTGGTCTAAAATAAATTCTATTATAGAACTTAGATACGGTAAATAGAATAAAAAACGCCTCTCCTGTAGACTACTCGTTAGTTTGCCTAGTTCTGTACGCGGTTCTTGTGCTTTAAGTGCGTATAAATCTAGTAAAATCATGATCTTATGATATATCTTTATGAGTTTCAGAATGAAACTCAATGCTGAGATTGTTCACATTATCACCCTGCATTTTGGAGTTGCGAGCCAATGAACGAAGATTCAAACCCAACGGAAACACGCGAATGGCTGGATGCGTTAGACGCGGTCGTCAAATACAGCGGTGAAGATCGGGCTTCGTTCATACTCAGCGAGCTGAGTAAGCACGCCATGGAAAGCCGCCTTGCTTTGCCATCTGCCACCAGAACTCCCTTCTCAAACACGATTTCGCCGGTGGACGAAACGAGGATGCCAGGTGACTTGTTCATGGAGCGCCGCATTCGCTCGCTGGTGCGCTGGAACGCGCTAGCGATGGTGATGCGCGCCAACGATAACGAGGATGGTCTTGGCGGCCATATTTCCAGCTTCTCTTCCAGTGCGACGCTGTACGACATCGGCTTTAACCATTTTTTTCGCGGCACCGATGATGGCCATCCAGGCGATCTGGTTTTCTATCAAGGGCATAGCGCCCCGGGCATCTATGCGCGCTCTTTTCTGGAGGGCCGTATCAGCGAAGAGCAGTTGGATAATTTTCGTCGTGAAGTTGACGGCAATGGTTTGTCATCCTACCCGCACCCGTGGCTAATGCCCGATTACTGGCAGTTTCCTACGGTGTCCATGGGTTTGGGGCCGATTCAGGCAATTTATCAAGCGCGCGTTATGAAGTATCAGCAGAATCGCGGCTTGATCGATCATGGCGATCGCGAAGTGTGGTGCTTCATGGGTGACGGAGAATGTGACGAGCCTGAGTCATTAGGCGCGATATCGCTGGCGGGCCGCGAAGGTATGGGCAACCTCAATTTTGTAATCAACTGTAATTTGCAACGTCTTGATGGTCCCGTGCGTGGCAATGGCAAAATTATTCAGGAACTCGAAGGAGTCTTCCGTGGCGCGGGGTGGAACGTAATCAAAGTTGTTTGGGGTCGTCTGTGGGACCCATTGCTGGAAAAAGACAAAACCGGCTTGCTCCAAAAGCGCATGGACGAAGTGTGTGACGGCGAGCTGCAGAACTATAAATACAATGGCGGCGCATATACGCGCGAGCACTTTTTCGGTAAGTACCCTGAGTTGCTTGAGCTCGTAGCAGATTTGTCTGATGACGACATTATGTATCTCAACCGAGGTGGTCATGACCCTTACAAAGTGTACGCAGCCTATGCTGCTGCCGTTAAGGAGCACGATAAGCCCACGGTGATTTTGGCGATGACAGTGAAAGGCTACGGAACGGGGGAGGCGGGTGAAGCGAACAACGAAACGCATTCGCTGAAGAAGCTCGACATAGAAAGTTTAAAGGCCTTCCGCGATCGTTTCGGTATACCGATCAAAGATGAAGATCTGGAAAATGTTCCATATTACAAGCCAGATCCCGAAAGCCCCGAGATGCGCTATATGCGAGAACGTCGCGCTAGCCTTGGTGGAATGATCCCGGCGCGCCATTCAACAATGGAGTTGTTGGATACGCCGCCTCTCACGGCCTTTGGCAATCAGCTAAAAAGCAGTGGAAAGCGAGAAATTTCTACAACAATGGCTTTTGTGAGAATTCTTTCGAGTTTGGTGAAAGATGCCGACATCGGCGAGCGGGTTGTGCCAATCGTACCCGATGAAGCGCGAACGTTTGGAATGGAAGGAATGTTCCGGCAGCTAGGCATCTATTCTTCGGTGGGCCAGCAGTACACACCGCACGATGCTGGCCAAATCATGTTTTATAAGGAAGATATTAAGGGTCAAATTTTAGAAGAAGGTATTAACGAGGCCGGCGCATTTTCTGCCTGGCTGGCCGCGGCCACATCGTATAGCACCAGCAAATACCCGATGATTCCGTTCTATATTTTCTACTCTATGTTTGGCTTTCAACGCATTGGCGATTTGGCGTGGGCTGCTGGCGATAGCCAGGCACGAGGCTTCCTCATTGGCGCAACAGCAGGGCGCACCACACTGAACGGCGAAGGTCTGCAGCACCAGGACGGCCATAGCTTAATACTGTCTAGCACGATTCCAAATTGCGTAAGTTATGACCCGGCCTATGCCTATGAATTAGCGGTTATCGTGCAAGACGGCATGCGTCGTATGTTCAGCGAAGGTGAGAATAAGTTTTACTACATTACCACCATGAACGAAAACTACGTGCAGCCCGATATGCCCCAAGGTGTAGAAGAGGGCATTATTAAAGGCATGTACAAGCGTAAGGCAGCAACGGATGGCAATGACCTGCATGTTCAGCTGTTGGGCGGCGGCACTATTTTACGCGAGGTAGAAACTGCGGCCACGATGCTGGAAGAGGAGTACGGCGTGTCCTCTGATATTTGGAGTTTAACCAGCGTTAACGAATTGCAGCGTGAAGGGAAGGAGGTGGAGCGTTGGAATCTCTTGCACCCCGAAGAGACGCCTCGAAAACCGTATGTTACCCAACTGCTCGAAGGTAGCAGCGGCCCCGTTATTGCAGCTACAGATTACATCAAGCTGTATGCAGATCAGATTCGCGAATTCATTCCTGCTAGCTACACCGTGCTGGGCACCGATGGCTTTGGCCGCTCCGATACCCGTGGAAAGCTTCGCGAGTTCTTTGAGGTGAGTAGCCAGTACATAGTGTTTGCCTGCCTGCGAGCGTTAGCTAACGAAGGCAAGTTGGATAAAAAGGTTGTCACCGATGCCATCACCAAATTGGGCATTAATGTTGATAAGAAAGATCCTTTCACGCTATAGCCAAGGGGTATTACAAAGTGTCTGAACAACAAGTAGTAGTGCCTGATATTGGTGGCGGCGAAGGGGCTGAGGTAATTGAGGTGTTGGTTGCCGTTGGCGATCAGATTGAGGTCGATCAAAGTCTGATTGTCCTTGAATCTGATAAAGCATCGATGGAAATCCCATCCACTGCTTCGGGTGTTGTTACCGAGCTGCTGGTGAAAGAAGGGGATGAGCTCGCTGAAGGGGCGGCGATTCTGAAGGTCGAAAGCGCGGCAGGTGATGGCGCTTCTGAAGAGCCTGCCGCACCCACTGAGCCTGTGGATACTGGCGCGCAAGCCAGTGCGGGGTCGCCTGAGCCTGAAGAAGCCTCGGAGCCTCAATCTGTCGAATCACCCGAGCCCGAAAAAGCAGCTGCAGTGGCACAGCCTCCGGTTCAGGCCGCTGCTAAACCTGCGGCTACATCTGCACCCGAAAAATCTGCTGAAATATATGCGGGGCCAGCGGTGCGAAAACTGGCACGTGAATTTGGTGTGCCACTGGCGGACGTGACAGGTAGTGGTCCTCAAGGGCGCGTCGTGAAGGAAGACGTGCAAGCCTTTGTCAAAGATCGCCTGGAGTCAGGCGGCACAGGCAGCGGTGTACCCGAGGTTCCCGATGTCGATTTTAGTCAGTTTGGCGATGTAGAAGTCAGCTCACGTAGCAAGCTCGACAAACTCACCGCGAGTAATATGCACCGCAGTTGGTTGAACGTGCCTCATGTAACACAGTTTGATAATGC
>JBGCFE010000141.1:0-2881 GCA_045106775.1 Halioglobus sp. | reverse complement strand
AAAATCTCGTTGCAGAACGCGGCAAGAAAAAACACGTCGGTATCGGGGCGTATGAAGTGATGCTCTCCTGTGCGTGCAGATTCGATGCGTCTTGGGTTAATCCAAACCACTCGGCCGCCACGCTCGATAATGCCGGCGAAGCGGTCTCGTGAGCGCGGTAAATGGTAAAGCGTATTACCTGAGACGTTGGGGTTGGCGCCCAGAATCATCATGAACTGGGTGTGGTCTACATCGGGGTAGGCTAGCCGCATTGGGGAGCCATACATGTCACCGTTTACGCGGAACTTGTTCATCGTGTCGCAGCTGCCGGTGCCATATAGGCGGTTAGAGCCTAAGCCTTTATAAAACTCACCGCGAAAAATGGGTGACATTAGGTTAGCGCCACCGGGTGCGCCTACAAAGTTGCCAAACGCCTCGGAGCCGTCACGATCAATGATAGTGCGAATTTTGTCAGCGATTTCTTTCAGCGCCTGTTCCCATGAAATTGGCTCCCAACTATCGCCAATACGTTTCATGGGCTCTGTAATGCGGTCTGGGCTGTGCTGAACCGAGTCGAACCGGGTGCCTTTAACACAGGCGTAGCCCTTGGAAACAACATGGTTCTCATCGGGCCGAATGGCCTGAATGCGGTTGTCTTCTACGTCGACTTCTATGCCGCAGAAGGATTCGCATAACGAGCAGAATGTGAGCTTTGTTTCCATGGCGGTGCGCTCCATGAGTTCAGTTTTTGAAAGCCTAATAGTGTCTAATTGTTGGCCAAGAGTCTATTGCCGCGTGCTGTTATGTCCAAAGGCACGGCGGGCAGCAGTTGGCTTCGATCTTGTCTATACTATTGTCGTTGAACGGTGAGGGCCGGTTTGGCTTTTTGTGCCTGCTCACTCGTTGTTAGCCCTGTAAGGTGGACCCCGATTATGGCCGCTAGCTGCCCATGGTGTAGTGAGAATCTTGATAGGCAATTTGTACGCGATCTAACCAGCGTTTCACGGCCATGCCCATTGTGTGGCAAGCCGCTGAAACAATCTCTTGGACATGTTTTTGCCACAGGCGTTATGTTGTTGCCTCTGGTAGCGGTTTGTCTCTATCTAGCCAAAATGCTGTACGACGTGGGTACGCCATTTGGCGCCATATTTGTTCTATTTGTGGGTTTGATTTTTGGTGGATGGTTGCAGCGCTTCTTGCCTGTTTTTTCCAGCCCCGGGCGCGGGTTTCCAATTGCTAGACGTGATGGTCGGCGTGATGGTCAGCACGATTCAGCCCGCGAGGGGCAGCGAGGTGCGCCGCGCTCTAGCGCGCCTCAGAACGATTCGAAGGAGTAGTTATGGAAGTTCTATTAGCGTCTTATGAGTATTCAATCTGGGCACTGGGTTATGTTGCGGCATTAATGCTCGTACAGCTGTTGGTTGCCGATGTTGTTGGTATAGCCAAGAAGCATGTGCCGGGAACAGTGGTGGAGTCGAACCACAGCAACATTCTGTTTCGTACCGCTAGAACCGTTGGCAATGTGAATGAGAGCATTGGTATTTTTATCTGTGGCCTGCTCTTTTGTTTGCTGACATCAGCGTCGCCACAATACACCGCCTATGCGGCCTGGGGTTATGCCACCAGTAGAACGCTCTATGCGGTGTGTTACTACGCTAACCTTCAGACACTGCGTTCTGTTGTTTTTGGCTTTTCTCTGCTTTCTTTGGTCGCGCTAATTGTTGTTGGCTTGCTGACTTAACGGCGTTCTAACTATTTTTGAGAGATGAATTTTGCAGTCAATTACTGTCGATCGTGAGGCAATCTATCCCTCCAAGGTAGTTTGTATTGGTCGAAACTATGTTGAGCATATTGCTGAGCTGGGCAATGAGATTCCCGACGAGCCTGTGTTGTTTATCAAGCCCAATTCGGCACTTGCCGATACGTTACAACGTTCTACTGCCGAGCCAATTCACTACGAAGCAGAGATTGCTTTTTGCGTGCAACATGGCGGTTTGGCTGCGGTTGGGTTTGGATTGGATCTTACCAAGCGTGGTGTGCAGTCGTTCCTGAAGTCTAAAGGCCTACCCTGGGAGCGTGCAAAAGCGTTTGATGGCGCCGCGGTGTTTAGTCACTTTGTGCGCTTTGGGGGAAATATGGAAGGGTTACGCCTAGAACTGCATATCAATGGCGAGTTAATCCAGAGCGGTGGTTATGAACACATGCTACATAAGCCAGATCAGGTGAAGGCGGAAATCGAGAAATCCTTCACGTTGGAAGACGGCGATGTTGTTATGACAGGCACGCCTAAAGGCGTTGGCGAGCTAATCAACGGCGATGTATTTTGCGGCAAGATATTCGACGGGCCGTTGTTGCTTGTCGAGACAACATGGCGAGTGGGGTAATGGAGTTACTGTTTTCTTATGGAACCCTACAGCAAGAAAACGTTCAGCGTGCGAATTTTGGTCGAGAGTTGAGCGGTACCATCGATCGATTGCCGAATTATGTGGTGGGCAAGGTAGAGATAACGGATGAACGCGTGTTGAGAGAGAGCGGCAAGGCCTTTCATCCTATTCTTGAATTTACGGGTAATGCCGAAGACGAAGTGCACGGCACAGTCTTTGAGTTGACGCATGAAGAGCTACTGCAGGCCGATGACTACGAGGTAGACGCATATCAGCGTGTTAGTGCCGTGCTCGCTTCAGGCAAACGCTGTTGGATCTATGCTGCTGCCAGTAAAGCAGGCTAAAACGAGGGTGTGATGAAGAGCACAGATAAAATCGCAGTCGAGAATGTTAATGTGCCCGGTAGTGTTACCAATGTAGATGCCGCAAAATATCGCGCAATGAAAAAGGCCTTTTTACGCGTGCTGCCGAAAGCTTCGCCAGGTTCTACGCAGAAAGAGTTGGCAGAGGCAGTAAAG
>JBGCFE010000140.1:0-4192 GCA_045106775.1 Halioglobus sp. | reverse complement strand
CACCTCTTTGCTCAGGGTTTCGCTGAGGTCGTCAGACACCTGTCCGGTGCGTAGCCCGGGCACCGCAACCAGTATCGCCACTACCAGCACTCCGGTTGTTGCAAGCCCGCGTAGCCATGGCCCATTCCAGCTTGCCCAGCTTGCCCAGCTTGCCCAGCTTGCTTCAGAGTCGCGTTGCGGGGCGGCCGCGCGTGCCTTGGCCAAAATGCGTGCATCCAGACTGTCTGGCGACTTGGGTGCAGGCAGGTCGTTCAATGACGTTTCAGATTTACGCTGCGTCATGCGTGTACTCCCGGCTCATCGACAAGCCTTTCGCGTAACTGTTTGCGAGCATAGCGCAGGCGGCTTTTAACGGTTTCTTGCTCGGCACCCGTTATGTCTCCAATTTCTGCAAGGCTAAATCCCTGCTCTCGTAGTAGTACCGCGTCGCGTTGTTCCAATGGCAGTTCGCCTATGGCCCTGAGAATGTTTTGCTCTGCTTCGCTGGCTTGCCAGCCTGACGGCTGGGCTGCGGGTTCTGGAATATCGTCTATAGCTTCGTGCTGGTTGTCTTTGCGGCGCCAGAAGTCCACCAGCCTATTGCGGCCTATTTGGTATAGCCAGGTTTTGAAGGTGCCTTCAGCCGAGTATTGCGCAGCGGCCTGTATCACCGCTGTCCAGGCGTCCTGTGCAATTTCTTCCACTACTGCCATGTTGGGGTGGCTGCGATACAGAAATGCAAAGAGCCCATCTTTATGGCGGTGATAAAGATGCTCAAAGGCATCTGCATCACCGCGTTGATAGGCCAACATGAGTGCATCGTCGCTGCGAAGGCGGTGGACGATGCTCAGCATAGTTCTCGATGCATACGGCGCCAGAGCAGTTTCGAGAATACTGGCTGAGCACATGCCCACGTGGAAGGTTGATTCATGACCCAGAGGATAGAGACTGCGCCAATTCAATCAAGTGTAAAAATTCGCTGCGGTAGCCATGGGCATCATCACCGCGTGAGCTGCGCGCTAGTGTTAATGCATCAGCGTAGCCCCAGCTGCCGGTGAAGTTGCCGCCTTTGAGTATCTGGCCAAAACCGGCAACGCTGGCTGCGAAGCGAAGGTTGTCGGTGCCACGCTCAATGCTTGCAAGCATTGAGTCAGCGTGAATAGCCTGGGTGACTAACTTGCTCTTTTTTTCGCCAGGGGTTTTGTAGCGCAGTTTTACAAATGCCAACTCTTCTGCGCGAGAGTGCACTTTGTCATCCAGAGCAGTAGCGTTTGCTTTCTTGCCGTAGCGTAGCGGGTCGATGCGCTCACCACCGCTACCGGTCAGTACCACTTCATAGAGCGCAGTAACGGTGTGCCCGGCGCCAATATCGCCAGCATCTACTTTGTCGTTGTTAAAATCTTCACGATTGAGCATGCGGTTTTCATACCCTATCAGGCGATACTCGCTGACCAACTCAGGATTGAATTCCACCTGGATTTTCACATCTGAGGCGATCGTGTGCAGAGTAGACTGCATCTCGTTCACCAACACTTTCTGTGCTTCCTTCATGCTGTCGATGTAGGCAGCATTGCCATCACCTACATCTGCAAGCTGCTCCATTAGCGCGTAGTTGTAGTTGCCGCTGCCGTACCCCAGGGTTGTCAGTGCAATGCCTTTTTCACGCTTTTTGGTGATCAGGCTTTTTAAGGCATCAATGCTGACGGTGCCTACGTTCATATCACCGTCAGACGCGATCAGTACGCGATTAATGCCACCTTCAATGCGATGTTGTTCGGCCAGTTGATAGGCGAGTTTGATGCCTGCGCTGCCATGCGTGCTACCGCCTGCCTGCAGGCCATCTATCGCCGCGAGAATCTTTGCCTTCTGGTCGCCGGGCGTGCTCTCCAGTACGGTACCTGCAGCTCCCGCATAGACGGCTAGCGCTATGCGGTCGCTTGCGTTCATACGATTGACCAGAAGCCGCAGTGATTTCTTTACCAGAGCGAGTTTGTTCTGCGCCTGCATGCTGCCCGACACATCGACTAAAAATACCAGGTTTGCAGCGGGCCTTTCGTCTACCTGGGGCTCAAAGCCTTTCAGTCCAATTTGAAGGATCTTGTGCTGCGCGCTCCAGGGGGCAGGTGCAAGCTCTGTATGAATGCTAAAGGGTTGGTCTTGTGAGCTAGGCGGGGCGTAGCTGTAGCTGAAGTAGTTGATGAGCTCTTCCAAGCGCACCGCATCTGCCGGTGGTAGTCGGCCTTCCTGCGAGATCATGCGGCGTACGTTGGCATAGGCCGCAGTGTCTACGTCAATGCTGAAGGTAGAAACGGGCTCCTGACGAACCTGTTTGACGCCGTTGTCCTCGTAGTGGAGGTAGTTTTCGCGATCGGTGATCTGCGGCTGTTGAATGTGCATTCTGTAAGCGGGGGCGCTTGCAAGGGAGTCAGTCAGGGCTACCTCATGGAATGCAATGCTGCGCTGCATACGCGGTTTTCCTTTCACCGCAATGTCTGCCGCCACCTTGTTGGCAGCTGCCGAAGTCTCAGTGCTCTCAAGTCGCGGGTGTTTTGGCGTGTGTTCTTGCTCGGCATCTTTGTCTTTGGGGTACGCCGACGTTGTTTTTTCGAGCGTGTGGTTGGGTTGATCAACACAGGCTGCTGTGAGCGCGGTGGCCAGTGTCAGGCTGGCAAACTGAAGAGTACGAGTGGTTTGGTTGGGTTGCATAACGGCTGTCCTGTGAATGGGTTCAAATACTTCAACGCGCGGGCAGGGCAAAAGGGGTTAAGCAGGGTGAAAAATAATTATGCGGGCGGCTAGCGACCTGTCGCCTAACGGGTGTGATTGAAAAGTGTACAGATGGTGGCGGGGCGCCTCTGGGGGGATTATGGCGGTGTAGACGAGAGAAAATAACAAAACGAACAAGTAGGGAAGGGAGAGCAGTGATGGGCGTAGCACACAGTGAGTTACCACGGGGCGAAATAGCACAGACGGCGAGGGCGATAGACACCTTCCATCGGTCCACTTTAGTGCACACACCCGCCGCCAATTCAGCAGACACCTTGAAGGCAATGCGGGCGCTGGAGTATCGCATTACGCAGAATCTGGTGGGTGGGCAGGCGCAGGCCCACCAGCCCCACGCGTCAAAAGAGCGGCCTGGGGCATTCCAGCCCTGGCGCTGGGGAGACCGCCTGATAGCGGTACTGGCCGTTGCGGCTAGCCTGATTGTGGTGGGTAGCTTTCTGGAGGAGCTAATCTGGGTGGTATTGGCTGCAGGAACCATTTTCGTGCTTGGGCAAGACACATAAGCTATAAATAACAGTAAGTTATGATGTTTTCTTAAAGTTAGTGCAATTCTAAGATAGCGATCATCTTAGAGTTGCCATACGCCTGAGTGTGCTGCGTCTGTGCTGCGGATAGCCCCGAGCTGTTGGTCACAAGCCAGAGGCGGTAGGATGAGCGCACAGCGTATCACTCCCTAATCCTCAGGCGCTGTTAAGGATCGCCCGATGCAAGACCCTGTCATTTCCCTGAGCCTGGGCCAGCTCGCACTCGCATTTGTGCCCGTGGCTATCACCTTAGGCGTTCTGGTGTTTTTATCTCTGCGTGCCGGCAATGCGCTGTATGCCGTAGGCCGAATGCTGATTCAGCTGCTGCTGATTGGCTACGTGCTGGCTTGGATCTTTGGCGCCGATAGCGGCCTGCTTATATTGTTGGTGCTGGGCATCATGCTGTTGGCTTCGAGCTGGATTGCGCTGGGTACCGTGCCTGAGCATCGGTGGGCGTTACTGTGGGCGTCTTTGCTGTCGATTACAGTGGGCGGGGGGCTGACACTGGCGGTCATTACCCAGGCGGTTTTGCAGATGGACCCATGGTATCTGCCGCGTTACATGATTCCACTTGCCGGTATGGTGTTTGCAAACGCAATGACATCGGTGAGCCTGGCCGGCGAGCGGCTCTACTCAGAGTTGGGCCACGGGCAATCGTTTGATGAGGCGCGAGCGGCCGCGTTTAACGCAGCGATGATCCCCATTATCAACTCACTATTTGCCGTAGGGTTGGTGTCGTTACCGGGCATGATGACAGGACAAATTCTCTCAGGGGTTTCGCCCTTAATCGCTGCGCGTTATCAGATTATGGTGATGTGTATGCTGTTTGCGTCGACAGGGTTATCGACGGCGTTGTTTCTTGCTTTGATCAGGCGCCGAAACCTAGCACTCGAAACCAGCAGCCT
>JBGCFE010000014.1:0-7346 GCA_045106775.1 Halioglobus sp. | reverse complement strand
TTACAAAGGCGAAGATGGTATGGGCTTGGGCAAGCCACTGAAGCCAATCGTACATCCGCTACGTAACCGCATACCCATCTATATGGGCGCTGAAGGGCCAAAGAACATCGCGCTGTCTGCAGAGATTGCCGACGGTTGGTTACCGCTGTTTTACAATCCCTACGATGAAAGTGTGTATGCCGAATCACTGGTAGACGCCCCTGACGATTTTGATATTGCACAGATGGTCACGGTGAACATCACAGACGACATCGAGAGCGCATTGCTGCAAATAAAATACTTCTTGAGTTTTTATGTCGGTGGTATGGGCGCGAAATCAACTAACTTCCACAAGAACCTGTTCATTCGCATGGGTTACGAAAAAGAAGCCGACGAAATTCAAAATCTGTTTTTTGAAGATAAGCGCGATGAAGCTGCGCGAGTGATTCCCGACGAATTGGCAGATTCATTATCGCTGGTAGGCTCCGTTGATCGTATCCGTGATCGCTTAAAAGCCTGGGAAGATTCTCGCGTGACAACACTCTTAGTGACCGCGCCCGACGTGAAGAGCGTGCAAGCGATAGGTGACCTCTGGTCTGGCACGTGAGTGGCTGGAATCTCGCCGACGCGGTTTATCAACTCGCAGAAGGGCCGCGAGCCGATAGCCCGGCGTTAATACACGATGAGCAGGTTGTTACCTATGCGGAGTTGCGTAGGCGCGCCTGCGGTATCGGTGCCTGGTTAATCGCGCAGGGTTTGCCGTCGGGTGCTCATATCGGCCACTACATGCGCAATTCCAATGCGTATATGGAGGTATTCGAGGGCGCCGCTATGGCGGGCATGTCGCACCTCAATATCAACTATCGTTATCGCGACGACGAGTTGGTGGATTTGTGTAATGGCCTGGACGTACGTGTGCTTGTGTACGATTTGGAGTTTGCGCCACTCGTTGAGCAAATCCGCAAGCGCCTGCCAGCAGAGTGTTTATTGGTGCAGGTAGGGGGTGACGCTGAGCTTACGATCGAAGCGCTTTATGATCACCCACAGGAAGGCTTTGTGCCACGTACTGCGGGTGATGATTTGTTCTTGATTGCCACCGGTGGCACCACCGGATTGCCCAAGGGTGTGCAGTGGCGCCATGAAGACATTTGGCGCAAGCAGGGCGTTTCCATGGGCGTTGCAATGTCGCCATTGAAACTGGAGAAGCATCCACTGGATATGGCCGAGCACATTGCCAACGTCGAGCGCCTGCCAATCAGCGGCCCCATTCTTATTCTCAGCCCGTTAATGCACGGCACGGGTCTTTTGATGGCGATCATGCTGGTTGCACAAGGTACGCCTGTTGGCACGCTGGGCGGTGCAAAGTTTGATGCCAATCGCACGTTGGATTTTATCAAGCAGCACAAGGCGGCCAGCCTGGTGATTGTGGGTGATGCGTTTGCCATTCCGTTGCTGGAGGCGTTAGATGCGCGAGAGTCTGAAAGTCTGTTGGCATCGGTTGGCCTGATCATGTCATCGGGTACCGCGCTTAGCCAAACAAGTAAAGAAGGGTTAATGCGCCACCAGCCGCGCATGTTGGTCATTGATTCACTCGGGTCTACAGAAACCTCTGGGTACGCGATGGCAACCAGTGAGCCTGGGGTGTTTCAGCCGACAAAAGGCACCGTGGTTCTCGACGATAATCATGAGCCGATTGAACCCGGTAGTGAATTTCCCGGCATTGCTTACACAGCAGGTTACCTGCCTGTGGGTTATTACAACGCGCCTGAAGAAACCGCAAAAACGTTTTTGGAAATCAACGGCAAACGCTACGTGCGTACTGGCGATCGATGCACCGTTCGCGAAGACGGCATGTTGGTGCTGCTGGGCCGCGATAGCACTGTGATCAACACCGGCGGTGAAAAGGTATACACCGTAGAAGTTGAGCGCGTGATTCTCGAGCACGCCGCTGTTAGTGATGTCATTGTGATGGGCTTGCCGCATCCACGGTTTGGCAAGCAGGTGGTTGCTGTTGTAGAAGGCGAGGGGCTTGCGAACGGCGCTTTAGACGTAGAAGGTTTGCGCAATTTTGTGCGAGAGCGTTTGGCCGACTACAAAGTGCCCAAGCTGATCTATGCGATTGATGATTTAAATCGAGCGCCCAACGGTAAGCCAAATTATCCGTACGTAACGGAGTTTGCCGAGCGTTGCGCGCAAACTGAAGCCGCCGAATAGTTCAAAAAATAGTGGCTGGAACCGTTCGGCGGTTCGATCGTGTGGTTAGAGAGCCTAGCGCTCGTCTAACCCCTTTTTGGCGCGTTCTGCGTTCATGCGATTTGCGTCGCTGCTCAGACGTTCACCCAGCTCGTCTTCACTAGCAGTACCTTCAATGTGCTTGTTGGCCGTGTTGGCGTTATACATGATGCGCTTGACGGGGGTGACCGCCAGAATCGTCCGCAGCGGGGAATCAAGCAGTTGGAAGAAGCCATCAGAGACTTCTTTGTTGCCTTGGCCCACTTTGTCGGCAAGGGCGCGATAGAACCAGGCTTTTGTATCGTCATCGTCTAGAAACTCCCCGGTGCCCTTAAAGGTAATGGCGCCGCTGGGGAGATCGTCTGGAGAGCCATCGGGGTTAGACGCTGAGCTCACATTGACCGATACGCGATTGTCGCGGCGGATGGCAGCCGCGCGGTGGCGGTGGGATGCAAAGGTGAGCCAGATTTTGCCTTCGTGCCATACAAAAGCATGTGTTACGCCCACTGGCCAACCGTCTTTGGTTGCCCACATCAACACCGCTTCAACCGCGTTGTTCATCAAGGTATCCACTTCCTCTTCGTTAAAAGGGTAAATGGATACGATTTCGTGGTCATGGGTTTTGGCCATGTTGTTGCTCCGTTATTTGAATGTTGGATTAGTTTGCCAGTGTTACTAACAGCGCATCGAGATAATCAGCGCTGGCTTCTTCAATGCTTGCGCAGGCTTCAAGCGCCGCTTTAGTATCCGCGTTAGGTTCTGCTTCGATCATGTTGCGCCACGCCTGGGCACCCTGGCGCTCGGCTTTGGCTTGAATGCTCATTTGCTCGAAGGGCGACAGTTGCGCAAATACGTCGTAGTACGTGGCCTTGGCGGGCACAATCGCCGCTTCCATAGCCGCTACTTGTTCTGGCGATGTAGCGGGATAGATTTGTTCTACGCGGTCGGCAATATCGTCTTCACGCGCGGCGCATTCCAGTAATCCCGCAGCATGCTCAGGCACGGCCTCTGCCCACATGCGATAGCGATCGGCTGCGGTGCGCTCCAGGCGTGCGAGAAAGGCGGGCATCGCCTCTGGGGGTACTGAGCCGATATACGGTGCCAATAGTTCACCGAAGTTTGGGACGGTTACAGCATTCATCGTGGTGCTCCTGAAACAAAAAAAGTTAGCACAGTGAGTATAGGCACAATTTTATGTTTAGCCGACTGTTTGTTTTTGATTTTACTTTTAGGCAATTATTTCGTCAGCTCAGCTCAGAGCGGTAGTTAACGGTCAACCGACAACCTGCTGCTCTCGCAGCTGCGTTATCCGTGTATCGTCCAGCCCCAGTTCGCGCAAAATTTCGTTGGTGTGCTCACCGAGACTCGCAGCGGGGCGTAACGGTGGAGCAGGGGTGCCCATAAAGTTGGGTGCATTGTTGGGCTCTAAAATTTTTCCTGCCTGTGGGTTGTCGATAGTGGCAAAGGTTTCATTCGCAACAAATTGCGGGTGATCGGGCAAGTCTTCCAGGTTCTGTGCCATCGCGCAGGGTACGCCTTCGGCTTCCATTGCCGCGATAGCATCGGCTACGGGCATCGTTGCCGCGATATCATTGATTCCGCGTAGCATGCTGATGAGTTCTTCGGCGTTGGTATTGCGGTCTGCAATGGTTGCAAAACGTGGGTCATCGTCTGGGTAGCCAAAGGCGCGGCAGTAGCCCCCAAACTGCTTGTCGGTTACAGGTGATGCTATACCGTAGCCGTCGGCAAACGGGATCAGCTTTGCGCCCTTTGCAGCGGCCAGACCAGGCTGTGTTTTCTCACCATTAATGCCGTCACCCACGAAGGCAGCCGTGCCGGCAGTATCAGCCCACAAAAAGGCCACCACCGTGTCAATCATAGAAAGTTTAATGTGCTGGCCGCCTTTACCACGCTCCCGTGCAAACAACGCCGCGGATACGGCCTGACTGCCGGTGAGCGCGGTGAGCTTGTCTGCAAACAGTTGGTAGTAGTTGACCGGCACGTTGGTTTCTAGATCGGCCTGACTTTGGGAAATACCGGCAAACGCCTGAATAATGGCGTCATAGGCGGGTTTATCACGGTTTGGGCCGGAGTCGCCGAAGCCGCTGGCGGAGAGATAGATTAAGTCAGGTTTAAATTTGCGCAGGCTGTCGTAGTCTACGCCGAGGCGCTCAGCAACGCCGGGCCGATAATTTTGTATCACGACATCAGTTTTTTCCGCCAGCTGTTGCAGCAGCGCAACGCCTTCTTCACTTTTCATATCAAGGCACATCGACCGCTTACCGCGATTCACGCTGTGATACAGACCGCTCACGCCGCCGCGCATAGAACTTAGGTAGCGCATCACATCACCCATGCCCGTGGGTTCAATCTTGATGACATTGGCGCCCTGGTCACACATCACAGTGGCGGCGCCTGGCCCTGCCACCATTGAGCCCAGGTCGAGAACATTGACGCCTTCAAACGGTCCTGACATTGAATCTACTCCTGACAATAACGAATGCGTTAGCGAGGTTCAGCGATAAAGACGGGTATCTTCCGTGTTGTGTTGGCCTGATATTCTTCATACGGCGGGTAGGCTGCTACGCCGGCGTCCCAAAGCGCCTGGCGCTCAGGGTCACTCTCTACTTCGCGCACGCGCATGGAGAACACTTCGGTTGCATCGCGTATTTCAACATCGGGGTTAGCGCGAAGATTGTAGACCCACACGGGATTCTTGGGCTGGCCGCCCATGGAGCCGATGAGCACATACCCGCCATCAACTTTTACGCGCATCAGTGGAATTTTGCGAATGCCGCCAGATTTGTTGCCCGTATGCGTAACCAGTACGCAGGGCATGCCTGTATCGAGCAGGGTCGTGCCCTGCGTGCCGCCGCTGCTTTCGTAGAGCTCTACTTGTTCGCGTACCCAGTCCAGGGCGGGTGGAATATAGTCTGCCATTGCAATGCCTATCAAGAAGGGGAGTTAGCCTTCCACCTTACCGCGACACACCAAGACGCGTAAACCGATTTAGCCGTTTAGCGTCGCAGGAGGTTGATTAGCGCGCCGAGAATGATCAGGCCGCCTCCTATCCATGTCCATAGCGAAGGCACTTCGGAAAACAGCAGCCAGCCCAGCACCACTGCAAAAATTACTTGAACGTAAGAATACGCCGACGCCTTGCCGGCGGTTTCTGAGCGCATGGCGTTGGTCAGGCCCACTTGTCCGATTTGGGTGAAGATACCCACCAGCAGCAGAAGGAAGAGGGAGTGTGCATCGGGTGCAACATAATTACTTCCCAACAGCGCAGCCGACAACGGGAGCGCGACCAGGGGAAAATAGAAAATGATCACGGAGGCGTCTTCTACCGGGCTGAGGCGGCGAACTAATACGTAAGCAATGCCGCTGCCGAAGGCGCCCGCAAGTGCAATGCCCACTGCGTCCAATGGGAGTTGGTTCGCCGAGCCCTCTAGTGCCGCCGGCTGCACCATGATGAAGAGCCCGATCAAGCTCAGTACGATGCAGATAACGGTAGAGCGCCCGATGCCCTCTTTTAAGGCGATCCAACCCAGTAGTGCAGTAAAGACCGGGTGTGTAAATTGCAGCAGCGTTGCCTCTGCCAGCGGCAGCCTCATAACAGCGTAGTAAACACAGATCAGCGCCAGTGCGCCAACTACGCCCCGCGCGATCAGGAGCCGCCGATGGGTGCCCCAGGGCGAAAGGCCTTTTCGCCTTACGTCGATGTAGCTAATTGCCAAAGAAACCACACAACGCGCGGCCACGATTTCCAGCAGCGGTATACCGCGCGCGGCAACCAGCTTAACGGTGGCGGCCATGAGGGCGAAGCCCAGCGCAGACAACAGCATGTAGCGGGCGCCAACGGGAATGTGATTGAGAAGGGGAATGTGAGGCTTCCTATCTGTAGGCCGGATGCGTTGCTTGTGCAAAGCACGCGAGAAGTAGCGTGTTGCAATGGGTGCAGTGTATCCTGCACTGTACCTAAACCACACATACATCGACAGTGAAAAGACTGTTGCTCAACGAGGAATGGATTATGGCGGCAGTATCCCCGCAGGAAAAAGACGATTTTTTTGTCGACGTTGAGGCGGCAGCCAAGAAGTCGATTTGGTGTGCACTGGCCACTGTCGCTGGCAATGAGCCTAGAGTGCGCATGGTGCATCCCACTTGGGAGGGCGACGTATTGTGGGTTGCCACTGGCCCTGAGACCGCCAAAGCCCGTGAGATGCAGGCCAACAGTGCCGTGGATGTGCAGTTTCAGGTGGCACCGGAAGACTTTGTACACCTAATGGTGCGTGGCAATGCTAGGGTGATGACTGATGCGGCGACCAAGGCGCGCATATGGGATGTGATGGACTATGATCTTGCGCAGTTTTGGCCTGATGGCCCCGCTAGCGATGCGTATTGTGCCGTGAAAATCGAGCCCACCCGGGTAGAACTGTCTTACATGTTTGGCACAGTGAATAAGCGCGTTTGGCGGCCCGCTTAATCTGAGCCAAGCCAAGCCAGGTTGCTGCTGTGAATAGTGTCGAGCTCGCATTTTTTCTCATGATGATTACTGCCTTCAGTCTGGCTATGTCGGCAGAATTGTTGGCCGGGAGAATTCAGAGCGCGCAGCGTACCCGCCGAGATTTGCTCTTTAATGTCGTTGCGTTTCTTACGCAGCCTGTCATGACCGGTGTATTTGTCGCGGGTTCTGGCGCATTTCTTATGCGCACCGTGTTCCCTGAACACGCAGGCGCAGGTAGCCATCTGTCATTTTGGTGGGTGTTTCCGGTGGTGTTCTTTTTGAATGAGTTCTCACACTACTGGTTGCATCGTTTTGCGCATGAGTGGCGTTGGCTGTGGAAGCTGCACCGCACCCATCACTCCGGCATGGATATGAACGCCACGTTAATCTATCGCTACAATATTTTTTGGCCGGCGCTGGTGCCGCAAACGTGGATTGGTGCAGTGGTGATGTATTTTGGGCAGACAGAAGCGTTTCTTGCGGCGGCGGCCATTACCTATCTGGTGAACGTTGGCACTCATTTGAGTTTTCGTTGGGATTTAGTATTGCGCGAACGTTATCCGGCCACCGAGCCTGTGTGGCGAATACTGGAGCGGGTGATCACGCTGCCCGATGCGCATCAGGCCCA
>JBGCFE010000139.1:0-3474 GCA_045106775.1 Halioglobus sp. | reverse complement strand
GACCACCAAAATGCCTTTGATCGGGAAGAACAGCTGCGAGTATTCGATACCCGGCGTGGCGACAAATACGGCGCGATCTTTTACCGTGCTAATCACATAACGCCCATCGGGTGAAACCTGTGAGAGCAGGCCAAACGTGGCTTCGCCGTCTTCGCGTTTATAATCGCTCCAGGTGATGATCTTCTCATCGTTCAGCAGCATTTCTTTTTCTACGGGCAGTATGGCGTAGCCACCTTTGTCATTGCCGTAATCAACATCCAGGCCCAGCGTGCCGCCGTCATCTGAAAACGAGTGGCAGTTGCCGCACACCGGTAAGTTCTCAAGTACCACGGGCGGACGCTCTGGGGAATCGATGGCACCAAACCGCCAGCGAATGCGTGAAGGGTCTTGCACTGCCTCAATGAAGGGTAGGGGAACCTCGCGGTAAAAAATGGAATCGCCCACTGGGTCACTCGACGTGCTGATGCGTACGGAGGCGGAAGAAACAGTGCTGCCGTTAGTGTCGATACCGGCGATTGCAATGTGGAGAGGGTGCGCGCTCGACAGCTGCTTCATCTTTGTCCAATCAGCAGAGCTGGGCCGCCACTGTGGCTGGTTTGCAGTGAAGCGCATTACGGCAGCCTTTGCATCGTGCGTGCGAACCTTGAGTTGCCAGCTGGCTACCTGTGGCGTGGGGTCTTCCCACCTGAACAGGGGAGCCACAATTTCGGGGGGGAAGAGTGTTTCATCTAATGGGTAGATAATGCTGAGCTTGCCCGCAGGTGCGCTGCCGTGCTCGGCCGCGCTTGCCATTGGTGACGCCACTAGTGTGCAGAGTAAGCATGCCAGCGCGAGCAAGGGGGCGGCGTTACTGGCTGTCGAAGCGGTAAAGCTATGTATACCAGTAGGGTGTAAGCGGTTTGGTGTCATAGTGAATCAACTCTGAGGGCCTGAAATTAGCCTTTAACTGGGGGTGAGCGGGTATCTGTTACGCCAGAAAACTTCCCATCTGCCGCCAAAAGTCTATACTGAATGAAGATACTACAATGATAATAGCTTTAATGCCCGATTGCGCAGTGGCCAGTCACCACTGCAATGGAGAATAAAAATGCGAGTTAGAAATACCCTCTCTGCCATCCTTGGCGTGGTCCTGTTGGGAACGACCCTGTCTGCTCAGGCGATGGTTCACCGTGTGTATGAAGGCGAGTCTATTCAGGCTGCCATTGACGCTGCGGCGCCCGGCGACACCATTCTGGTAGAGCCCGGTACGTATCAGGAAAGTGCCGATGCCGGCTATGGCCTGCGTATTAGCACTGACAATATCCGCCTTATCGGTAAAGACCGCCCGCATAGAAAGCGTGGCAAAGGTTGGGGTAAGGGGCAGGGCAATGGCAATGCTTACGGTCACGGTAACGGTAATGGCAACGGCAATTCAGATGGCGTCGTACGCATTTTGCACAATGGCGATCAGGAAACCGGCATTTACGCCGCCCCTGAAGGCTGTGAATACAAAGACAGTGAGTGCGACGCTCAGCTCCACGGGTTCTATCTGCGTGGGTTTACGGTAGAAGGGTTCCCAGTTAATGGCATACAAACGCGCTGGGTAGATGGGTTCAAGTTTGTACGTAACCAGTCAGTTAACAACCTTAACAATGGCATTTACCCAACGCTCTCTGCTAACGGCTTAGTGCGCGATAACGTTTCCTACGGATCGCTCGATACCTCCATGTGGGTTGCGGGCTCGGAAAACGTGCGTGTTGTGGGCAACGATCTATCGGGTAGCCCAATTGGTTTTGAAATTACCGTTTCCAATAACGTAACGGTTGCGCGTAACAAGATTCACAACAACACCGTGGGTGTAGGCCTGTTCCACCCTAACGCGGCGGGTAACCCACCTTTGGAAACAATGAAGGATTGGATTATTCGCAACAACGATATCTCCGATAACAACCTGCCTAACCCAGCGCCTCCAGGCACCTTTCAAGCTGGTTTGCCAGCGGGCTATGGCGTGCTGTTGCTGGGCGTGAGTGATCACAAGGTAGTGAACAACCGCCTCGATGGTAACGACGCTGCCGGTATTGCGGTGCTGGATTGGTGTACAGCGGTAGGGCTTGCCGATGCCTCGCGCGATTGTGTGGCAAGGCCGCCTATTGCAGACCCATCTGTAAACAATGTGCTGGTGGCGCGTAACACGCTCACCGACAATGGTGCCAACCCACCCCCCTTGGGAATACCGGGTGTAGACTTGCTGTTCATTCACCTTACCGGTGATGCGATGGGTAACTGCTACAGACGTAACAAGCCTGAAGAGCTTACCTTCCTCTCTCTGCAGCCCGACGCTGAGTTGCCGACTGACGGGTGCTAGGCCTGCGCTAGTTGGCTATCTCTGCTAACTGCGCGTCTCGCAATATCCAAGCACATGAAAACCCTTACAGCCGAAAGCTGTGAGGGTTTTTTTGTGCCTTTTGGTACTGCCGTTTTTGCGTTCGTTCTTCGGCTGTCGGCTTTGTTGCTAGCTAAGCTGTTGATGTTTCAATGTCTATGTTTAGACATGTCTACTAGCCATCTATGGCTGTATGTAACTACCCATGGCTAGATGTAGCCAGAATGGCTATATTTACCTACAACATATACTTAGCTGTCAGGCCGCACAACAATGGAAGTCATCCTCGATGAATGAGAACGTGAAAAGCAAAGGCAAGTGCATCTGTGGAGAAATTCGTTATGAGTTGATGGCATCACCTATGTTTGTACACTGCTGTCACTGCACCTGGTGTCAAAGGGAAACCGGGTCGGCATTTGCAATCAATGCGCTTATCGAAACTAATCAAATAAAATTGGTCAAAGGTAATCCCGAAATAATTCATGCTCCTAGTAGTAGCGGAACAGGGCAAGATATTAGTCGTTGCCCTTCATGTAAAATAGCGGTCTGGAGCAATTATGGAGCTGCAAAGATGGCTGTCTGTTTTCTTCGTGTAGGCACACTAGACAACCCTGATGCACTTCCACCAGATATACATATATTTACTTCCACAAAGCAAAAATGGGTGCAATTAGATACCTCAGTGCCAGTTATGGCTGAATACTATCAGCGAAGTAAGTATTGGCCAGAGAGTAGTATTGTCAGGTATAAGCGTGCAATCAGGGCCTAACAAGACACGTCAGAGCGCACGCTTCGCGTGCTGGACGGCCTACTGCGTAGTCCGCCTCTGCGTTGCGCGCTATGTGTTCTATCGCACTTCGCTCAAACCCAAGTGTTTCACAAATGGTTTGAAATCTTTGTCTGAAAAAAGAAGAGGTAGCTTTTGGCTTATGCAGTATGAGGCTATGATGACATCCGCAGTCTTTCTGACTGTGATGCCTTTCTTTCTTAAGGCACGAAAGTTTTCGGCACTCTTTATGGCCATTTCTTTCCCTAGCATCTCGAAAATCGTCACATCCTCGAACAGGGCTTTGGCAGCTTTGTAGTCCTTATCATGCCTAAAACCTTGGAGA
>JBGCFE010000138.1:0-5547 GCA_045106775.1 Halioglobus sp. | reverse complement strand
AAGCCAAGTATCATCAGGCCTTTGTCTTTGTATTCCTGATAAAGCGCCTCCAGGCCTTCAAACTGCGGCGTAAAGCCGCATTTAGAAGCGGTGTTCACGACCAACAGCACGTTGCCGCTGTAGTCGCCAAGCGATTTTTTTTCGCCAGTGGATGTTTCACAGGAAAAACCGTAAACCGACTCTGTCATGGTGTTTACCCTCAGGTTGCTTTCGTTTAGGCGGGTTGCATTTGCTGTATACGCAGTTGCTCCATTAGCAGACCTACACGCTTGCGTTGCATTTTCATGGCGTATTCAAGCGTTTTTAGTTTGTTACGTAATTCAGCGTTGTCCCATTTCTGGTGAAGGCTCGCCTTCTGTTCTTCAAGCGCCCCGCCCAGTTGCTCTTTTTTGCGTTCGTAGCGTACGGATTGCAGCGCCTTCCAGTGGTTAACTGACTCTGTAAATAACTGGTACTCGCGTTCCAGCTTTTGTTTCAGTGGTTCTGATTCAGAGGTGCTCACCTGGTTCATAGCGTTGCGAGCTCGATCGAACGCGGTATCAAGAATGGCGCGCTGTATCTTGAAGTTGGGTACGCGCGTTAGGTTTTTTGCCAAACCGATGCGCGAGCAGGTAGCGATCATCCACTTGGTTGGATCCCACTGCCACCAGCGAATGCCGTTGCGATAGTCAGCTTGAAAGATGTGGTGGTAGTTGTGATAGCCCTCTCCGTAGGTGAGGAACGCAAGAAAGCCGTTATCGCGCGCGCTGTTACTTTCTGTGTAGGGCTGGCTGCCCCAGTAATGCGCCAGTGAATTGATGAAGAAGGTAACGTGGTGATTGACAACAAGGCGCAGTAAGCCAACTAGCAACAGTGTGCCTATCACGTCGCCCAAAAATACGCCGAGCAATAAGGGCGCCCCGATGTTCATGAGCACTGTGAGCATGACGTAGTTGTTGTGCTGCCACATCACGATTTTATCGCGCTGAAGGTCTTTGGCGTTGCTTAGATCGGGTTCGCCGGGTACGTACCAGCGCAGCATCCAGCCCATGTGACTAAACCACAGGCCGCGGCTTGCGGAATACGGATCGTCGTCCACGTGGTCGACATTACGGTGATGGCGGCGGTGATCTGCGGCCCAAATTAGAATACTGTTTTGCAGTGCCCCTGCGCCCCACAGAGCGAAGAAACCGCGCAGAATTGGGTGAGCCTCGTAGGCGTTGTGTGCCCACAGCCGGTGATACCCTCCGGTAATTGATAGCCCATTGAGATAGAGAAAAACGACGGCCCATAGCCATTGTGCGCCTGTGTAGCCTTCGTAAAATCCCCACAGCGGCACCAGAATAATGGCGGCCAGTGGTAGCCCGATAAACACCAGTACATTAGTGATGTTCAGGGCGGGTTTTTCGATCGAATAACTCATGAGGTGTAGACATCCCGTATTGCCTAAAGTGACTGTCAGCTATAGTAGCTTTCTCCGCTGTAAAAGTCTTTTTTAAGCATCGGTATTCGGTACGGCCCAAGGGGCGGCGAAGTGCAGTATCATGCGCCTCTTCGCGAGCCTCTGGGCCACATATTCAGATGTATTTTCCTTCACGCTTTAACTCTTTGCCTGTGCACTTATGAGCCGCGCCGTCTTTGTAGAGGGTTCAACTGCGCGCCATGTCATGAAAATGACAGGCGCAAGCGCGGTCGGGCTTCTGGCAATGTTCGGTGTGGACGTCATCGATATGTACTTCCTAACCCTGCTCGGTGAGCAGGAACTGGCGGCGGCGGTGGGCTACGCCGGCACTTTGGTATTTTTTGTGGTTTCGGTGAGTATTGGGCTACAGATTGCATTAGGTGCTTTAGTTGCGCGGGCAGAGGGAGCAGAGCAACGCGATGTTGCACGCCGATTTTGTACAAGCTCGCTGGTATTCAACGGCAGCGTTTCGGTGCTTATCAGCGCCGCCGCCTGGTTCAACTTAGAGAGCTTGCTTGCGCTGTTGGGCGCTACCGGCCAAACGCTTCAGTACGCCGTCAGTTACTCAACTATTTTGCTGCCCAGTATGCCTGTGCTTGTTTTGGGTATGAGTATGGCCGCCGGCGTACGCGCGATTGGAGACGCGCGGCGTTCGATGTGGGCGACTCTTGCCGGTTCGTTGATTAACGCGTTGCTCGATCCGCTGTTCATCTTTACTTTTGGATGGGGGCTGGAAGGCGCTGCTATCGCATCCGTGGTCGCGCGCTTTGGTGTGCTGATTGTGGCTTGGCACGCATTACATCACGTTCATCGAATGCACTGCCGGATCTCACTATCAGAATTTATCGCCGATATCCGACCTATTCTCGCTATTGCAGGCCCCGCTGTGCTCACCAATTTGGCCACGCCAATCAGCAATGGTTTTGTGCTGCGCACCATGTCGCAGTTCGGCGATAGTGCGGTGGCGGGTGCGGCGATTGTTGGGAGGATTACGCCCGTTGCCTTCTGTGCCATCTTCGCACTTTCCAGCGCTGTCGGGCCAATTATCGGGCAAAACGCCGGTGCCGGTTTATATACGCGCGTGCGCTCAACCTTGCGTGAAGCGTTGCTCTTTAGCGTTGCCTATGTGCTTGTTATCTGGGTTTTACTCTGGGCGCTTTCAGAGCCATTGGTTAACGCATTTTCGGCCAGTGATCAGGCCGCCGAGCTAATGCTGTTTTACATGCATTTCCTGGTTGGCACTTTTATTTTTAATGGTTTTCTTTTTGTGTCCAATGCCAGTTTCAACAATCTTCATCATCCGCACTGGGCGACAGCCTTCAATTTTGGGCGCGCTCTGCTAGGCACCATTCCCGCCGTCTATTTTGGCGCTCTTTGGTTTGGGCCCAGGGGGGTAATGGCGGGCGAGGCGTTGGGCTCGATTATTTTTGGTATCGCCGCTTTAATCGGCGCTTTTGTGCTGGTTAAGCGGTTAGAGAGGCAACAACCGGTAGCGGCTGGGCCGTTATCCAGTGAGGCGGTAGCGGGGTTGGAGACGGGGCGAACGCCGCCGCTTTAGGCTACAGCTGCTCTAGGTAAGACTGATGCTCAAGTAGCGTGATGCGTTTTCTAAATTCATCTATTTCCTGTTCTTTTGTCAGCGTAAAGATACGCTGAAGCTCCGGCCCCAGGCTTGTGCGAATAAAATCAGATTCGCGGAACAGGCTTACCGCATCGGGCATGTAGACGGGCAGGGTGCCTGACTGTTGTGCGTAGCCATCGCCGGTGATTGGCTCACCCGGAGAAAGATTTTGTTCGATACCATCGAGCATTGAGGCCAGAAGAACCGCAAATAGCAGATATGGATTTGCGTCAGAGCCTGCCACGCGGTGCTCTAGCCGCCGTGCAGCTTGACTGCCTGCGGGTACGCGCACCGCAACCGTGCGGTTCTCGTAGCCCCAGCTAGGAAAGGTGGGTGCATGCGCGCCTTTTTGAAAACGCCGATAAGCATTGTAGCTAGGGGCAAATACCGCCATAGAGTCGGCCATGTTCATTAGGCAGCCACCAATGGCATTGTGCAGAAGTGGTGAGCCTTTTTCCGTGCCATCGTCGAACAGGTTGGTACCTTTTTCATCCACTACGCTGCAATGCACGTGCATGCCATTGCCGGCTTCGTTTTCAAACGGCTTGGGCATGAAACTGGCGATCAAACCGTGTTTTATGGCGACACCTTTAATCAGGCGTTTCATCATCACAATTTGTTTGGCCGCTAGCACTGGGTTGTCTACGTGCTGCATGTTCACTTCGTACTGCGATGGCGCGGATTCTTTCACCACACCGTCAAACGGTAAATCTTGAAGTTCACACGCCAGGCGTAAATCTTCCATCATGTCGCGGTGGTTGTTGAGCACGTCTAGCCCATAGGTGTTACCGCCTACGGGCGAGCCACCCACCGGTGCCGGGCAGGTGTGGCCAGGCACGGCGTCATCCCAGCGCACCAGGCTGAATTCCAGCTCAGCGGCGACCACAGGGCGCCAGCCAGCGTCAGAGAATCGCGTGAGCACTTGCTTTAGCACGTGGCGGGGGTCGCCGAGGTACGGCGAGCCGTCTGCGTCAAACATAGAGAGCATCACTTGGCCGTGCTGGCCGCCTGCCGCCCAGGGGGTGGGGAGCAGTGAGCCTTCAACCGGGCGACAAATGCCGTCGGCATCGCCGGCCGCAAACACCAGCTCTTCAACATCGCGGCCCCAAACGTCTAGGCTCAATGCCGTTTTGGGGAGTTTCAGTTCACCATCAAAAATAGTGCCTAGCTTATGTCTGGGCACCCACTTGCCGCGCATTACTCCGTTGCAATCGGGGAGTAGCGCTTCGATGGTTGTAATTTCTGGGTGAGCCCGCAGAAACCAATCGGCTTCAAGCGACATGCATCCACCGTTGAGTAACGAGTAAGGGCGCACTATCGTTGGTTACACACAGCGCCTCAATGCCCTAACTGGGGCAACTTTTTAAGGTGAAATTGTGAACTGCGTGCTAGGTGAGAAAGTGCTGTATTTTAAGGGGTTTGCGCGGTTGTATGGGACGAAAAATCTCGCCCCTTTTTTTGATCTAAATTTGCGCTAGGGCGGTGACATGTAAATACTCAATGGGTCGGCACCTGCAGCTTCACCGATACACGACATCGAGTTCAAAAACAGCGAAAACAAATCGGTTTGTGAGCTGACATCCAGCTTGCGATAAATGCTCTTACGATGGCGTCTCACCGTTTCCACGGCAATGGTCAGGCGCTCGGCCGAAATGTCTGTGCCATAGCCGCGCAGCATGAGTTCCAGTACATCTTTTTCACGGGGTGAAAGCATCGAAGAACCAAACGTGCGAAAAGCCATGTCGATCTGGTGATCGATACCGGGTTGAATCAGGTTGGTGGCGGCAAAATCGTTATGCTCGGTGTGGCTTTTCAGCAGTTCAGAGATAGGTTCTGCAAGAACATACAGCGATTCATACTCTTCATCGGTAAAAGGCGCTCTATCGGTTTTACGCATCATGCTGAGATTGATAACGTTGCCTGCCTGCAGTTTGGACAGGTATACCGCCTCGTCGCAGGTGCCAATATCAGCATAATAATCACGGTAGTAGGCGGATTCGTGCAACTTGCCCATTGTGATACGTGAGAGCCGGTAGATTTTTGCTCTGGGCTGGTGCATGGAGGTTTGGTAGAACGGATCTTCGCGATAGGGCCCATCAAGGTACTGATCTATCTGCGCGTAAACTTCCTGCTCAGGAATCTCATGATAGAGCACGCGCGGCGGCAGATCCTTGTGATAGAGCCACACCTGCGGGTAATCGATTTTTACCTGATTATTGATGGCGGCAACCAGCGCCGGGAAGAACGATTCTGTGCCAAGGCCCGCTATGGCCTTAGAGATATCCGCGTTCCACTTACTCAGTTTACTTAGCTGTGAATTGTCTGACATTCGGCCTTAAGTTTCTTATTTGCCTACAGTTTTTCCCATATTGGGGCAGCTAAGTACACCTTGTCAAACGCAAGCGGAAAGAAATTGTGCAGGCGTAATTGCCAAGCGTGTGCTACCGGTTCACGCGGCTTCTGAATGCGCGGTATACTTTTTCCA
>JBGCFE010000137.1:0-18610 GCA_045106775.1 Halioglobus sp. | reverse complement strand
TTCGACAGTGTTACTGCCAGCATCTCAAGCACGATGCGTTGGACGTTATTTTCAGGCTGTGACTCGGTTAAACCAAGAGAGTTCACTTGCACACCGTAGCGAAAACGGCGTTTCTTTGGATCCTCGACGCCATAGCGTTCGCGGGCGATTTCGTCCCACATACGGCCAAAGGCGCGCAGCTTGCACGTCTCCTCAACAAAGCGGATGCCAGCATTTACAAAAAATGAGATACGCCCAACGACATCGGCAAAGCGCTCCTCGGGCATCTGGCCCGCCGCTTTAACCGCATCAAGAATCGCGGTAGCGGTACACAGGGCATACGCCAACTCTTGCGTGGGCGTAGCACCCGCTTCCTGCAGGTGATAGCTGCAAACGTTGGTGGGGTTCCACTTCGGTATATGTTGAACCGTGTATGCGATCACATCTGTCGTTAATCGCACCGAAGGTTCTGGAGGAAAAATATACGTACCTCGCGAAAGGTACTCTTTGATAACATCGTTTTGAGTGGTTCCCTGTAACAGCGAAGGGTCAACGCCTTGGCGCTCAGCAACCGCAACATACAGCGCTAGCAACCACGGAGCGGTCGCGTTAATGGTCATAGAGGTGTTCATTTGATCCAGCGGAATCTGATCGAACAGCGCCTCCATGTCAGCGATGTGATCTATAGGCACACCCACTTTGCCCACTTCACCGCGCGCGAGTGGGTGATCCGAGTCGTAGCCGGTTTGCGTCGGTAGGTCAAAGGCAACAGACAGGCCAGTTTGCCCCTTACTTAAGTTGGTGCGGTACAGCTCGTTCGATGCTTTCGCCGACGAATGCCCCGAGTAGGTACGCATTAGCCAAGGGCGATCACGCTTCACAGTCTCGTTTGTCATTAGGGGTTCCTAGCGAGGCCGGCGCTTGACGAGTAAGCGCCGCTCAATTTCAAATATTTTGTCGGTGATTTTCTCTTTACCGGCACTGCGCTTGCTGTCTTCCTTCAAAAACAAATCTGCACCGTGTTGTTCCAATGCATCCGCAGCACTTATGTTTTTGCACCCGATAAGCTGCATAGTGAGAATGCCAAAATCAGGAGCATCCGGCGCGACTTCCAACAACAGAATGCGCGTAAGCGCAGTGACAGTGTCACCCGCGAATGCCGGTTGCGTGTGGTAGCCCTCGGTGAAGCCAAGCTCCCAGACCGCCTGCTCGCTAACATCGCGGCTCGCCAGCCCGTCCAACCACGCGAAAACGAGCCCACCATAGACAATCGGCTCTCCACTCATTTTGCCGGAGAGCCCACTAGAAAAGATGCGATCGAAATGCAGCGGGTGGCTGTTGCCAACGGCATACGTTAACGCCATGTGTTCTTCGGTGATAGTGCGGCCGTTGGCGTGAACAATAATGTCACCGGCGGTAAAGTCTTCAAAGTAGGTGTTGGGAGCAGTCAGGCCATCGGCTGTATTGGGGTTACGCACCGGTAGCGTCACTGTTGGCGTGGCGTCCCCGGGGAATACGCCGTCAAATGCAGGGGCAGGGGTAGTCGGCAAGCGATCGCCGCGCCAACCGACAAATATCTTGCGTTCGTATTGCAGCACCACTTCGTTGCTCTGATTCACGCCCACGGTTCGAATACGTGTTATGCCGGGCTTGTCTGGGCCGCGATCTTTTCGCTCAAGTACCTTGGTAAACGCGCGCACTACGTCGCCACTGTAAACCGGCCGTAAGAACTCAACGTTGTAGTATCCAAGGTTTGCTATCGCCTTTTCTGAGTCGTTCTGTACGCCTAGTGAGAGGACGACATTGAACACCATCTGCGGGCTGGCAAGTAGATCACTGAAGCCATGAAGTTTGGCATATTCCGTATTCAGATAAAGTGGGTTCGCCTGCATATACACACGAGCAAACTCCAACATGTTGCTATGAGTAAAGGTGAAACCCCGAGGGTGTTCGAACACTTGACCGGGTTCGAGCTCGTCTAAATAACGCCCGTACTGCGGTTGCCGCACACTATCAAGCGTTACTGGCACCGTTGCGCCAACTTCTTGTTGTTCTTCGAGAGTAAACGAAACACTCACCGCTAGATCTCCTTAGCCGCTACGCGGCATTCTCAACCAATGAGCGCGTAATGACCTTAAGCGCCAACGTTTCTTCAGCACCTTCGAAGATTGAAAGAACGCGTGCATCGACAAAATAGCGGCTCACCGGTGACTCTTCCGCATAACCCATTCCGCCGTGAATCTGCAGCGCTTCTCGGGTAAGCCACTCTGAAGTACGGCTGGCATAAATTTTGGCCGCACTAGCCTCCATGTCACCTGCGCCCTGATCCATCATTTCAGCCACTTCATAAGTTATCTGCCGACAGGCCAGTAGCATTGCGCCCATACGCGCAAGCTTTACCTGTGTAAGCTGATAGTCGCCGATAGGGTTGTTAAAGACTTTGCGCTCTTTCGAGTAGGAAATTGAGCGCTCAAAGGCTGCGCGCATTACGCCTACCGCACGCGCCGCCGTTTGAATACGTCCGCCGGCAAAGCCTGCCATCGCAGCGTAGAACCCTTTACCTTCGCCCTCAGGGCCGCCGATCATATTGGCAGCAGGTACGAAAAAATCATCGAAGAAGAGTTCGAAGGAATGCATTCCGCGGTAACCAACGGTTGCTATCGCGCGGCCGGTCAGTTTTCCTGCGTCGCCATTGTTCACTTCAAACGCGTGCCCAGGTGTTGAGGGCTTCTCTACTAGAAACATAGAAAGACCCTTGTGGGCTTTCGACATGTCGGGGTCTGTGCGAGCCAACACCATGAGCACTCCGGCCTTACCGCCAAAGGTGCACCAGGTTTTTGCGCCGTTGAGGGTCCACCCGCCTTCAACAGGCGTGGCCTTTAATCGCACGCCTGCCACATCAGACCCATAATTGGGCTCTGTAACTGCAACCGCACACAGTGGCTCACCGACGGCTAGTTTAGGCAACCACAGTTGCTTCTGTTCTTCGGAGCCAGACTTGAGCAGTGCGCGAGAAAGAATTTCAGGCCGGGTAATCAGGCTGCCGGCGGCCCCAAGTGAGCCACGTGAGAGCTCTTCAGTAACCAACAACATTCCCAGCGTATCTTCTTCATCGTTTTCCTGCAGACCGCCGTAGCTTTCGGGAATCGACAGACCAAATAACCCCATCTCTTTTAGAGGCTCGATGATCTCTTCGGGAATATCTAAATCTTGTCGATGAATTTCTTCAGCAAGGGGCGCAACCACGTCATCCGCAAAGCGCCGGAAGGTATCGCGCATCATGGTGTGATGTTCATCCAGAAAATCTGGGCCGAGATCACCGTCACTGTCTAAGATTTGCTGCCCTAATTCACTGATATTAGCCGCAGCTTGCTGACTGGCTAAAAACTCAGACTGGCTTATCTCATCGAGCTGCGCTGTATCGATACCGTAGTCGGTTACTCTCGCTCGAATACGGTTCAAGGTGTTTTGAATAGCATCTGCGCAGAATAGGGTAGCGAGGCGAATGGTAAGCGCATTTTCCTGGGCGTTGTCCTGTGCAAGCTTGTTGGCATGTCGCAACAGAAACTCAGCTGCGGTGCACTCCGCCCAGCTCAAAGACAGGTCATAAGAAATTAGCTGATAGCTGTCCAGCTTCTTCAGAGACACCCGATCACCTTCAAGAGAGTTGGCTTTCAGGCGAGAAAACGCCTGCGCGATCAGTGTGTTGGTGGCCTCGAGGAGGGCGTTAGCATGTCCAAGCGCCTGCCCGTGTGAGGATACGACGTCATTCATCAGGGTACCTACTGCGTGTGAAAAATCTGCCAGCCCTGCGGGCTGGGTGATTGAATGTTTGACTGGTCATGGTTTAACCAATCAAACCGTGAATTTTATAGCGTCTGGCCCGTTGAGACAACTCAAACGGCGTCTGCGCTTGCGAGCGCAATGTGCATGTCTGTATGCTCTGCCCCCGAAATTCAGCTGTCTTCAACCGCTTTAACAGGGAGTAATCCATGAAAATTAGACCCAGACGCTCAGTTCTCTATATGCCAGGCTCAAATCCCAGGGCGTTGGACAAGGCACGCTCTCTGCCCGCCGACGGCCTCATCCTCGACATGGAGGACTCGGTTGCTCCAGACGCCAAGCAGTTGGCGCGTGAACAGATTGGCGCGGCCTTAAACGAAGGCGGCTACGGCCAACGCGAGCTCATGGTGCGTATCAATGCGCTCAATACGGACTGGGGAGCAGAGGACATTGCCGCTATTTGCGCATTCGACACTGCCCCAGACGCAGTGCTTATTCCGAAAATCGATACTGCTGCCGATGTTGTTGCTGCCATAGAAGCCTTTGAATCTAAAGGGATTACGGCTGATGTTGACATGTGGATCATGGCCGAGACACCAAAGTGTATTCTCAATATTGCGGAGATCGCGGCCGCACACCCCAGGCTAAAAGGCATGGTGATGGGTACCTCAGACTTATCCAAAGATACCGGGGTGCGCCATACGCGAGATCGTCTTGGCTTTATTACCGCACTGAACCTGTGTGTTTACGCCTCAAGAGCCAATGGGCTGGAAATAATCGACGGCGTGCAACTTGAACTGGATAACGAAGAACTGCTGACTTATTCCTGCGAGCAGGGCCGTGACCTGGGCTTTGATGGCAAGAGCCTGATTCATCCCAAGCAAATCGCCGCCGCCAACACCGTTTTTGCACCCAGCGAGGAAGAGATCGCTACTGCCGGCACTATCATTGAGGCGTTTGAAGAAGCGAAAGCGGCTGGCAAGGGTGTCGTCGTCGTCAATGGCCGTCTGGTAGAGAACCTGCATGTTGAGGAGGCCAATAAGCGTCTGGCGCTTGCGAAGGCAATAGCCGACATGGCGGTCAGCTAAACTCGCTACCGCCTCAGGAAAGCGGACTACAGGTGCAGGGCCCGCAATTGCGGATCCTGTACGCTGTAACGCCATAACTCTTCAAACAATTCCAAATGTCGCTGGGTAGACGCTCGCGAATCAGGTTCGTAAAACCCCTTATTGTCGCTTTCGGCCGGGCGGTAGAGCACCCCATCGCGGTCACGTAAAACAACCGTTTGGCCATTCCAATCAGGGTGCTCTGCCAGCACCTGTATGTGCACCGTGCTGGGCAGGCGCCTTGCTAATGCCAGCAGTTGATGGCCACGCGAAACCACATTCCGCGCATCTTGTACCAATATCCGAACGCGGGTTTGACGGCTACGCCTGGCCAGTGCGCTGAGCGCTGAACTAAGTTCCGCGCTGTCAAAGGCAGCGTGATCTAGCGCAGGGCTAAGAATATCAATGTAACGAGAGGCACTTTCGCAAAGGGTGATTGCGTAGTGCAGAAACTCCTCAGGGTAGGAGACTCCCGTGACAAAACCCGCTCGTTCCCGCGGGGAACCTTCTGTTTCTTCATTCGACATCTAAACACCCACACTCCAGTAACCAGCTCAGTAGTTCTGGCAGATCATTTTTGACAGATTGTTGCACACTGCCTTCCAGCGCCAACGCGCCCAAGGCCTCACCAGAACAAAGCGTACTTAGCGGCGTTAAAACACCACAAGAAAAGGCCCGGCTTTGCCCATTCGCATAAACGCAGATCTGGCCAGAAGAGAGTGCCTGCCAGGCGACTCTAGCCTCTGGCGCCAAAGCGACTGTGTTAGCACCCAGAGCCAATCGTTGCGCGTGGGCCAGCACCTGCTGGGTATCGACCGCTAAATCATAGCGTGGCTCGGTCACCAATTCGCCGAACCACTGTGCACTGGCAAAGCGCTGAAGATGTTCGGCAAGCTGCTCGTTAAGGCGCGCGATATCTTCGTCACGGATTTCACCTGCTCGCGTCGCTATGCTGGCGTAAGGGTCTCGATAAAACTGCTCTTGCGGCAGCACCTCCAACTGGGCATCGATGCGCCGCGATAGCAAATCTTCAACGCTCGGAGCCCGAAAACCGATGGAAAGCGTAGTGCATTCGCCCTCAGCGACGCCCCAATGCGCAACGCCTGGGGGCACGTAGAGCATATCGCCAGGGCCTAACAGAAACTCTTCAGTGCATTCAAAGTCTTGGAGAATACGCAGCTCTTCATGCGCTATGAGCGCACTCTCGGGGCCGCAGCGCTGGCCTAGACGCCATCGTCTGTGGCCTTCGCCCTGCAGTAAAAAGACATCGTAGTTATCGTAGTGTGGGCCTACACTGCCGCCATCAGTGGCGTAGCTCACCATCACGTCATCCATCCGCCATGTGGGCAACGCAGAGAACATTTTTTTGAGTTCGGCTACTTCAGGTAAATAGTGATCAACTGCCTGGACAAGGAGGGTCCAGGGGTGGGAGCGCTCGAAATCAGTCGCAACAAAAGGGCCGTGCAATAAATGCCAGCCGCTATCGGTCGTCTCGATTAAACGAGACTCCAGCTCAGGCTCTAACGCCAGACCTGCCAGTGTATTGGCATCGATGGGTGGAACCGTCTCCGACGCCGCCCAGTGGGGCAGAGCAGCTGGAATCAACAGCGGTGCGCGCTGCCAGTGATGAGCGAGAAAATGCGCCCAATCCAACGGTAGTTGCGTGGCGTTGCTCGGCACTGGCCGATTCCTAACGGACTTCAGTCGGCATTGATGGCATTCGCCTGCTCAGTGGCATTACCAATATAAGACTCCGGTGTTAGCGCTAATAGCGCATCCCGAGCCTCGGCAGGTAGATCCAGTGTTTCGACGAATGCCTGAATAACGGCCTGAGACATGTCTTGCCCGCGAGTAAGCTCTTTCAGTTTTTCGTAAGGCTGCTCGATACCATAGCGCCGCATCACGGTTTGAATGGGCTCAGCTAGTACCTCCCAGCTATTATTTAAATCACTGGCGAGCGCTGCTTCGTTCAGCTGAAGCTTTCCAATACCTTTACTGGCCGATTGATAGGCGATCAGGCTGTAGGCCGCCCCAACACCCATATTGCGCAGCACCGTGCTATCGGTTAAGTCACGCTGCCATCGGCTGATCGGCAACTTCGCGCCCAGATGGGAGAAAATGGCGTTCGCCAGCCCGAGGTTGCCTTCTGAGTTTTCGAAATCAATGGGGTTCACTTTATGCGGCATAGTGGAAGAACCGACTTCGCCCGCTATGGTTTTCTGTTTGAAATACCCAAGCGAAATGTAAGCCCAGATGTCTCGATTAAAATCGATCAAAATGGTGTTGAAGCGCGCAATGGCATCAAACAGCTCCGCCATGTAATCGTGCGGTTCAATCTGCGTGGTATACGGGTTCCAGGTGAGGCCTAAACCTGTCACAAACGATTCTGCATGGGCCTGCCAATCGATATCAGGGTAGGCGGACAAGTGCGCGTTGTAGTTGCCAACAGCGCCGTTGATCTTACCGAGAAAGGGTACCTCTGCTACTAATGCCAATTGTCGATTCAAGCGCGCCACCACGTTGGCGAATTCTTTGCCCATAGTCGTGGGGCTGGCGGTTTGGCCGTGCGTGCGCGACAACATCGACGCGCTAGCCGCCTCGCCTGAGATTGTGATGAGTGAGTCGCGAATGGCTGCCATTGCCGGTAGTAATACTCCGAAGAGCCCATCTCTGAGCATCAGCCCGTGGGACAGGTTGTTGATATCTTCTGATGTGCAGGCAAAGTGAACAAATTCCGACACCGCTTCAAGCTCGGCATTCCCGGCAAACTGCTCTTTGATAAAATACTCGACAGCCTTTACGTCGTGATTGGTGGTCGATTCAATTGCCTTGATACGCTGCGCACCTGCCTCGTCAAAGTTAGCGGCAATAGCATCTAGCGCCGCGCTAGCAGCAGCAGAGAGCGCAGGAACTTCAGTAATCTGTGGGTGATCAGCCAGACTTTGCAGCCAGCGAACTTCGACAATCACACGCCGTTTTATTAGCCCGTATTCACTAAAAACGTCGCGCAGTGCGGCTGTCTTGCTGCCGTAACGCCCGTCGATAGGCGAAACCGCACTCAGTGCCGACAAATCCATGGTGTTCTCCAGTTGGGTAAAGGGATATTTTACACGACAGCTAAACTGCGCGACAGGTTCTGCGCGGCTTGCAGAATTTTCCGCCGGTGCAGCAACAGATGCCAACGGCGACCACCTAGCTGGTGCCACAAAAATGCAGAGCGTACGCCAGCGAGCAGTACCGCTCGAATAACAGCAGCATTTTTCGGATTCTCTAAGTGCTGCGCACTGCCTGACACGCGAATGCGGAACTTTTGATTGCTGAGCGTATCCTGATAAATACCCGAAATGCTGTTGGCGAGATCGTTCACATCAGAAGCGAAGTGTTCAGCTTTAAAACTCGTGTGCTCTAACCGGGAACGCACCACAGACATCATTTCTTTGTCTGCTGCAAAGCGCCTTGAAAGATAAAGCAGGCTGAGAAAATAACGGGCTAACTCGCGGTTTTCCTCGGCTTGACGATTAGCCATGAGGCTCGCCAGATTATGCAAACCCAATTTGGCACCCGCCAAGCCGCCGAAGATTTCTGCTGCCGAGTCTGGCTCAAACACAAACAGGCTATGCATAGACGGCTCTAAAAATTCCAACGGATAGGAACCCGTTTTTGATACCTGATCCACAAGCCTCGCCGCCTGCGCTACTCCGGCAAGGGCGATAGTTTGCTGTTCAAGCCTGGTTTGGGGTGAGTTCATGTTACTGCCTGCTCAATGACGCCGCCGCCCAGGCACACGTCATCAGTGTAAAACACCGCAGACTGGCCCGGTGTTACCGCGCGCTGGGGTGTATCAAACGTTACCTGATATCCGGTTGATGTGCGCTCCAAAAGGCACCCTTGATCGGCCTGCCTGTAGCGAATTTTGGCCGTGCACGATAACGGCAGCTCGGGCGCCTGGCCTGCAACCCAAAAAATATTGCCTAACCGTAATCGCCGCTCAAACAGGGCAGGGTGGTCATTGCCCTGAGCAACCAGCAGCACATTATTGTGTAGGTCCTTACCCACCACGTACCACGGTTCCTCTGAATGATGAGCTAACCCACCAATGCCCAAGCCCTGGCGTTGCCCGATAGTGTGGTACATCAGGCCCTGGTGCTGTCCCAGGGGCTCTCCATCAACGCTGTGGATCTCGCCGGGTTGCGCGGGGAGATATTGTTGCAAAAAATCTTTGAAACGGCGTTCGCCAATAAAGCAAATACCGGTGGAGTCTTTTTTCTTCGCCGTAGCCAGTTCATGCTTTTCTGCCAGTTGGCGAACGTCTGATTTGTCGATTTCACCCACAGGAAACAGTGTACGTTCCAGTTCGTTGTGGCCTACAGCATGCAAGAAATAGCTTTGGTCTTTGTTGCCATCCAGACCCTTTAACAAGGTAGCCCGGCCATCGATTGAACCCCTACGCGTGTAGTGGCCCGTGGCGATTTTGTCTGCACCGAGCATTTGTGCGTAGTCTAGAAACGCTTTGAACTTGATCTCTCGATTGCACAGGATATCGGGGTTAGGGGTGCGCCCTGCGCGATACTCTTCAAGGAAGTGCTCGAACACGTTGTCCCAGTATTCTGCGGCAAAATTCGCGGCGTGTAGCTTTATGCCTAGCTTATCCGCCACCGCCTGTGCATCTGCGTAATCTTCTTTGGCAGTGCAATACTCGGTACCGTCGTCTTCTTCCCAGTTCTTCATGAACAGGCCTTCAACTTGATAGCCCTGTTCTTTGAGTAACACTGCGGAAACGGACGAGTCGACGCCGCCAGACATACCAACGATGACCTTTGTGGCAGCGTTAGAGCCGGCGCTTACAGATACCTTTGGAGAAGCAGTAGAACTCATCAAGATTCGATCACGTCCAGCGGATAACAAATACCTCTGCGCTGTCGCTCTATAGAAGCGAGCACCAGAGGGCTGCGCAGTTTATCAGATACCGCTTCAATAGCAGCAAGATCTAGCCAATGAACAGCGTGAATATCACTGTCGATAATTGCCGCTTGATCATGCTCTATCGGCGAGGCTAGAAAGGTCGTTCGATGAAAGGTAACGCCGTTGCTTGGCGCCTTGTATAAGGAAATACTTAAAATGCCCTGAAGCTCGACACGCCAACCCGTCTCCTCGAAGGTTTCTCGTAGTGCGCCCTCAGCCAAACTCTCGTTTTCATCCAGATGCCCCGCGGGTTGGTTGAAAACCATTTTCCCGGTAGTTTTATCCCGCTCTTCCACCATCAGATAGCGTCCATTATCTTCAACGACACAGGCTACTGTGGCTCTGGGAGTCCATACAGACACTTAGCGCCTCCTGCTCTTCTGCGGCCGCGGTTGGGACTGTGAGTTTTTTTTGTTCGTCCCCGACCGAGAGCCTTTGCGGCCATTACTGGGGATTCGCGGTGGGGCAGCTACCTCCAGCAATCGGTGCTCACCGGGCAGCAAAGGTTCAAGCTCCCAGTCACCAACGCCCACGCGAATTAGACGAAGGGTAGGGAAACCAACCGCCGCAGTCATTCGTTTTACCTGCCGATTGCGGCCTTCACGAATAGAGAGCGACAGCCAACTATCAGGAATAGATTTACGTACTCTAATAGGTGGATTGCGGGGCCACACTCGAGGTGGCTCTACAGCGCTGGCGCGGGCGGGCAGGGTAGGCCCATCTTTCAACGTAATGCCCGCTGCAAGGGCAACTATGGCCTCATTGCTGACAGTGCCCTCAACCTGAACCATGTAGTGTTTCCAGCGTCCGTTTTCGGGGTTGGCAATGTGCTGCTGCAGCCGCCCGTCATCGGTTAAAACCAACAACCCCTCAGAATCATAGTCCAACCTTCCCGCCGCGCGAAAACCTGGCGCTTGCAGGTAGTCGGCAAGTGTCTCGCGGCCCTGGTCATCAGTGAACTGGCTCAACACGTTATACGGCTTATTAAAAAGTATGATTTGAGGCATCAGATTACGGTTATTTAAAGCAAAAACCGGCCGGTTTCTCGCCAGTTTACGTATTCAACCATGCTACACTACGGCCGCTTTCGAAGTTAGGCGCACAGACGCTACATTCGAACAACAATGTACGAGTAAACGTGTACAGTGAACATGTACAAGCCATGACTTGGCTGTAATGCCAGCCATACTAACAAACAGCTATACGGAGTGAACTATGGGCTACAAACATATTCAGGTGCCTTCACAGGGTGACAAAATTACCGTTAATGAAGATAACAGCCTGAACGTCCCAGACAATCCAATTATTCCCTACATCGAGGGCGACGGTATCGGCGTGGATATCAGCCCCGTTATGATCGATGTGGTCAATGCTTCTGTAGAAAAGGCCTACGGCGGGAAGAAGAAAATCTCGTGGATGGAAATCTACACAGGCGAAAAAGCTGCAGAGCTCTATGAGGGCGACTGGTTCCCAGAAGAAACACTGGACGCGATCAAAGAATACTCAGTGGGCATCAAGGGCCCACTGACAACACCCGTAGGCGGCGGCTTCCGCTCGCTTAACGTGGCGCTCCGCCAAGAACTCGATCTTTACACCTGCCTGCGCCCTGTGCGCTGGTTTGAGGGCGTGCCTTCTCCAGTACGTGAGCCAGACGCCTGTAACATGGTGATCTTCCGTGAAAACTCTGAAGACATCTATGCCGGTGTTGAATACCAGGCCGGTACAGAAGAAGCGCAAAAAGTCGTCGATTTCATCATTAACGAAATGGGCGCCACAAAGATCCGATTCCCAACCAATGTTGGCATCGGCATTAAGCCAGTCTCTGAAGAAGGCACCAAGCGTCTGGTGCGCAAAGCAATCCAATACGCAATCGATCAAGATCTGCCTTCGGTAACGCTGGTTCACAAAGGCAACATCATGAAGTTCACTGAAGGTGCCTTCCGTGATTGGGGCTATGAATTGGCTCAGGAAGAGTTTGGCGGCCAGCTGCTGGACGGCGGCCCCTGGGTGTCTATCAAGAACCCGAATACCGGCAATGAAATTGTGGTTAAAGATGTGATTGCTGACGCTATGCTGCAGCAAATCCTGACTCGCCCACGTGAGTACAGCGTCGTAGCCACGCTTAACCTGAATGGCGATTACCTCTCTGACGCGCTAGCAGCCCAGGTCGGCGGTATCGGTATCGCGCCAGGTGCCAACCTGAGTGACGATATTGCTCTGTTTGAAGCCACACACGGCACGGCGCCCAAGTACGCAGGCCAAGATAAAGTGAACCCCGGTTCGCTGATTCTGTCTGCTGAAATGATGCTGCGCCACATGGGCTGGAATGAAGCGGCTGATCTCATTATCAACGGCATGAATGGCGCTATCCAAAAGGGTACTGTTACTTATGACTTTGAGCGTTTGATGGACGGCGCGACTTTGCTGAGCTGTTCTGAGTTTGGTAAGGCTATTGTTGACTCCATGTAGTCATCTGCTGCTGTGTTAGAAAGAGGCTCGCTTTTGGCGGGCCTTTTTTTTTGTATTTGTAGATGTGGTTGTGGCGGCCTTTGGCCGCTGCGGTGCTTCGATGTGGGGTTACTTTTGCTCCATTACGGGCGCATGCGGCGCGGGGACTGGTGCGATTCTTTTTAGGCGGGGGGGGAATTACGCGTTTAATTTAGCTAGTGTTTGGGTGTCGAGTTAGTAGCAGCATTGGAAGATGGTGAACGGGCGTGTGCTGGTGGAGCAATGGCACTAAGTTGGGTCATGACGCGCCGACGCCCTTCAAGTCCGCAAAAGCAACCCCACATCGATGCACCGCGGGGAGAAACGCGAAGCTACGTGACGCTTCTGAGGAAGTGTACAGCTATTGAAGAATGGCTCCACGCGACGCTTCAGCGTGTCGCGTTTTACACTACTTGGGGCGCTCCTCCAGCTGGTGCCGCGTTGCTCACGGCTGGGGGAGCTTTTGCGGACTTGGAGGGCGTCGGTGCAAACACCTCCCACTAACGCAGCACCTACCCAAAACCCCGCGCCCAAAAACCAACCCAAAACCGAAGAAATCAACGGCACACACAAAAGCGCGCTCAAAAAACACTCAATCTCCCTCCGTAAGAAAAAATCTACCGAATGTCCGCACCGCAAGCGCCCAAAATGAAGCAAAAGCTCCCCCAGCCCAGAGCAACGCAGCGGCCAAAGGCCGCCCCCCCAGATACAAAAAAAACACGCCTATCACAGCCCTTGAAAACTCGTATAATGACCCAACATCCAAAGAAGCAGCCAACGAGAACCAACTTTGAACCTGATCCAAACAATCTCCGACTGGCGTATCACTCTTATGAGTAAAGAGGAAGAGGATTCCGGTAGCGGTTTACTGCTCGAAGAATCCAAGCCAGAGACAAAACGTCCGCCACTATTTAAGGTCGTTTTAATCAACGACGACTACACACCGATGGAGTTCGTTGTCGAAGTACTCGAGATTTATTTTCGAATGAACCGCGAGCAAGCCACCCATGTTATGCTCACAGTGCATACACAAGGTAAGGGCGTTTGCGGCGTATTCACTCGCGATATTGCAGAGACGAAAGCCGCGCAGGTCAATCAGTACGCCCGCGAGAACGAGCATCCTCTACTGTGTGAAATCGAAGCATCGGAGGGGTAAGCCTCCAGGAGCGTTAGTATGTTAAGTAAAGACCTGGAACAGACGTTGAACGATGCGTTCCGCGGCGCCAGGGCCAAGCGCCACGAATTCATGACAGTAGAGCATTTACTTCTGGCGCTACTTGATAACAACGATGCCATTCGTGTTCTAAAAGCCTGCGGTGCAGACATTGGTAACCTTCGCGGCGACCTGATTGAATTTGTTGACGCGACCACTCCTTTAATCCCTGAAGACGAAGAAGAACGCGACACGCAGCCAACACTGGGCTTCCAGCGAGTATTGCAACGCGCGGTGTTTCACGTGCAGTCTTCTGGCAAAAGCGAAGTGACTGGCGCAAACGTACTTGTTGCCATATTTAGCGAGCAGGAAAGCCAGGCCGTGTTCTTTTTGAAAACGCAGAGTGTTGCCCGCCTGGACGTGGTGAATTACATGACCCACGGCATCTCCAAAGTGGGTAATGAAGGCGAAGGGCCAGACCCCACGCAGTCGCCAGATCAGGAAGAGAGCGGCGGCATGGAAGGTGAAGCCAACCCGCTCGACAGCTTTGCCACCAACCTGAACGATGAAGCCGCTACCGGCAATATCGATCCACTCATTGGGCGCCTGGATGAAGTAGAGCGCGTCAGCCAAATTTTAGCGCGCAGACGCAAGAACAACCCACTGTTGGTCGGTGAGTCCGGTGTCGGTAAAACCGCCATAGCAGAAGGGCTGGCGAAGAAAATTGTTGATGGTGAAGTACCTGATATTCTCAAAGAGAGCGTGGTGTACTCACTCGATCTGGGTGCGTTGTTAGCGGGCACCAAATACCGGGGCGACTTCGAGAAACGCTTCAAAGGCCTGCTGGCTGAATTGAAAAAGCGCGAGGGCGCGATTCTATTCATCGATGAAATCCACACCATCATCGGCGCGGGCGCTGCCTCCGGCGGCGTGATGGATGCCAGTAATTTACTCAAGCCACTACTCACATCCGGTAAGCTGCGCTGCATTGGGTCCACTACATTCCAGGAATATCGCGGCATCTTCGACAAAGATAAGGCTCTCAGCAGGCGTTTCCAGAAAATTGATGTAATGGAGCCCAGCCCTGACGATGCCTACAAGATTCTCAAGGGCCTGAAATCTCGCTTTGAAGAACACCATGGTCTACGTTACACCGATAAAGCACTGCGCGTGGCAACTGACTTGTCGGCGCGTTACATCACCGACAGATTCCTGCCAGATAAGGCAATAGACGTGATTGATGAGGCGGGCGCATTCCAGCAGCTGCAGCCGCCGTCTAAGCGCAAGAAGGTGGTTGGCGTTGGCGATATCGAATCGGTGATTTCCAAAATCGCCCGCATTCCGCCAAAGACCGTTTCCAGCGACGACAAAGAAACGCTTAAGAAGCTAGAGAAGAACCTGCAAATGGTCGTGTTCGGCCAAGAAGATGCCATCGCTAGTTTGGCCACCTCTATCAAACTAGCGCGAGCTGGTTTACGTGGCGGCGACAAGCCCATTGGCTCTTTCTTACTGGCTGGCCCTACCGGTGTCGGTAAAACTGAAGTGACACGCCAGTTGGCCGGCATTCTGGGTCTGGAGCTCGTGCGGTTTGACATGTCTGAATATATGGAACGGCACACGGTATCACGCCTTATTGGCGCGCCTCCTGGCTATGTTGGATTTGATCAGGGCGGTTTATTGACCGATGCGGTTACCAAAAACCCCCACGCTGTTGTGCTGTTAGATGAAATTGAAAAGGCACACCCGGAAGTCTTCAATCTGTTGCTGCAGGTTATGGATCACGGAACGCTTACAGACAACAACGGCCGCAAAGCCGATTTCCGCAACGTCATTCTGGTCATGACAACCAATGCCGGCGCGGAAAGCATTAGCCGCAGAACCATTGGCTTTACCAAGCAGGATCACTCCACCGATGGTATGGAAGCCATCAATAAAATGTTTACACCTGAATTTAGAAACCGCTTAGACAGCATCGTGCAGTTCCAGCCGTTGGGTGAAGATGTGATCCTTACTGTTGTGGATAAATTCCTGACCGAGCTTCAAAGCCAGCTTGATGAAAAGCGCGTGACTTTAGACGTCGATGAAGACGCTCGCTTGTGGCTGGTAGAGAAGGGGTACGACATCAATATGGGTGCAAGACCCATGGAACGTGTTATCCAGGAACACATCAAGAAACCGTTAGCAGAGATGGTGCTATTTGGCTCGCTGGCACAGTCCGGCGGCACAGCGCAAGTGCGCCTGAACAAGGCAGACGATAAGCTCGAAGTGACGGTAGAAGAGGAAGAAGAGCAGCTCGAGAAAGAGCTGGATTAACGCTCGCGGTAGGTAATACGGCCTTTGGTTAGGTCGTATGGCGTGAGCTCTACTCTCACTTTGTCGCCCGTCAAAATACGAATATAGTTTTTACGCATTTTGCCTGAGATATGGGCGGTCACCACGTGGCCGTTTTCAAGCTCTACGCGGAAAGTCGTATTCGGAAGGGTGTCGACGACTTCGCCTTCCATTTCAATTTGATCTTCTTTTGCCATGTGTTTGGCGGGCCTCGCTGAAAAGAGGGCAGCATTTTGCCTCAATACGCGCTCATGCGCTACCGCTATCTATGGCAAAAATAAGGGAGTATTTTCGGCTAAAAATCGTGACGCAGTAATGCGCGCTTAAAGCATCGGTGACCAACGGCTGCTCACATACAACTCAAGCGGCCGGTATTCAGATTTATAGGCCATTTTTTGACATTCTCGTATCCAGTAGCCTAAATAGAGATTCTGCAAGCCTAGCTCTTTGGTTTTTTCTACTTGCCACAAAATGGCATACACACCGAGGCTTCGCTTATCTAGATCGGGCTCAAAAAAGGTGTAAATCGCAGACAATCCATCTTCCAATTCATCTACCACGGCAATAGCGACCAGGTTTCCGCCCTCGAAAAAGCGGAAGTAGCGGGTGCACTCCCAGACGCCCGCTAGAAAGGCTTCATATTGCGAGCGGTCGGGCGGGTACATATCGCCATCAGAATGGCGAAGACAAATGTATCGATGGTACAGGTTGAACGCATCGTCATCGGCGATGCTGTCTGTCTCGACAACACGTAAATCCTTATTCTTGTTCCATATCCGACGCTGCGAGCGTTTCATTTTGAATTGCTGAACAGGAATACGCGCCGGTACGCAGGCAGTGCAGTGCGCGCAATGTGGCCGATAAATATGGCTACCACTGCGTCTGAAACCCAGCACCGAGAGGCGGCTGTACAAACGCTTGTCGACATCCTGACGCGGATCAACAAACAACGTAGTTGCCTCTTTATCCTCCAGATAGCTACAGCTATGGGGATAAGTGGTGTAAACCTTGAGGTCGCGTATGGAGGAGGTCACAGCAAAGCTCCGCAGGTAGCTGGCAACTGCCAGATGCTCTCGTCAATGTCTTGATCAACAGTTTGAGCAAGACGTTTCTCGAAGTCCAGCCTACTAATACACCGCGCGCCTAAAGAGATCAGATGATCACTGGCAACTTGGCAATCGATCATTTGAAAACCACCGCGCTTGAGAATGTGAACCAACGCCACCAGCGCGGTTTTAGACGCATCGCTGCGGTGGCTAAACATCGATTCACCGAAGAATACGCCGCCAAGAGAGACGCCATACAAACCGCCCACTAGCGTACCGGAATCATCTCTTACCTCAATAGAATGGGCATAACCCAGGCTATGCAACTCAGTATAGGCATCGAGCATCGCGTCATCGATCCAGGTGCCCAGCCCATCTCCTCGCAGCTGTGCGCACGCCTGCATGACGCCGCTGAACTGGGTATCCACAGACAGTGCAAATGCATCGCCCCTTAAGGTTTTGCGCAAGCTACGTGACATGTGCAGCTCTTGGGGAAATAGCACCAGCCGCGGATCAGGTGTCCACCACAGTATTGGCTGTGGGTCGTCGTACCAAGGGAAAATGCCTCGGCGATAAGCGGCCAGCAAACGCTCGACAGTCAGCTCTCCGCCGACTGCCAACAAGCCATTGGGCTCATCCAGCGCATCGCTGGTGGAGGGAAAGTCCTCACCGGTGTGGAGGCTACGCAGTTTCTGCATACGCAGCCTTAACTGCAAACCATCCGTTAGAGTGCATCCAGATATTTCTCGGCATCAAGTGCTGCCATGCAGCCAAAGCCTGCTGAGGTAACCGCTTGCCGGTAAACATGATCGGCCACGTCACCTGCCGCGAATACGCCCTCGGCCGAGGTGGCGGTCGCGTTGCCAGTGGTACCACTGTGTATGGTGAGATAGCCATCTTTCATATCTAACTGCTCGGCAAATATGCCGGTATTAGGTATATGACCAATCGCAATAAAGACACCAGCCAGCGCCATTTGAATAACGTCATCGTCTTTGGTGGATTTGATACGAATGCCTGTCACACCGGTGTCATCTCCCAAGACTTCCTCAAGGGTGTGATGCCACATAATTTTGACCTTGCCTTCTTTTTCCCGGGCAAACAGTCGATCTTGCAATACCTTTTCGGCTCGCAGGGAATCACGGCGATGCACTAGCACAACTTCTGAGGCGATATTTGCCAAATAAAGCGCCTCTTCAACAGCCGTGTTACCGCCACCGATAACCGCTACTTTTTGGTTGCGGTAAAAAAAGCCGTCACAGGTCGCGCAGGCGCTCACGCCTTTGCCTTGAAACTTTTCTTCGCTGGGGAGCCCCAGATACTGCGCGGATGCGCCGGTGGCAATAACCAGCGCGTCACAGGTATAAGTTGATGTGCCCCTGAGCACCATCGGCCGGGCTTTAAGATCCACTTCTTCAATGTGATCGAACACCACTTGAGCATCAAAGCGCTCAACATGTTCCTGCATTTGCTGCATTAACTGCGGGCCCTGCAAGTCATGGGTTCCGCCGGGCCAGTTCTCAACCTCCGTAGTGGTGGTTAACTGGCCGCCTTGTTGAATGCCGGTGATCACAACGGGCTTTAGATTTGCCCTGGCAGCATAGATCGCCGCCGTATAGCCCGCAGGGCCACTGCCAAGAATGATAAGGGAGTGGTGTTGAGTGTCGCTCATGACTACGTTCCTAACTCGAATTTTAGCGTTATTGCCAACACTGGAGCGCCGTTGCGCCGAGGATTCACAGCAACAATTCGTGTGAATTCGA
>JBGCFE010000136.1:0-5828 GCA_045106775.1 Halioglobus sp. | reverse complement strand
GGTAGTGTCTGGTGAGCGTGATGAGTTGATGGAGGCATTGACCACAGAGCTGACCGTCGTCTCCCAGCAGGAATTGGGTGTCGAAATTGTCGATGTTCGAGTGAAGAAGATTGACTTGCCGCCGGATGTGTCTGAATCCGTTTATCGCCGGATGAATGCGGAGCGAGAGAAGGAAGCACGCGAGCATCGCTCGCAGGGCCGAGAGCTTGCTGAGGGTATCCGCGCTGCGGCAGATCGTGAAGTGACTGTGTTGCAGGCGAATGCCTATCGCGATTCTGAGCTTATTCGAGGTGCGGGAGATGCGCAGGCGACAGCAGAATATGCCTCTGCATTTAATCAGGATCCTGAATTCTACTCATTTACCCGTAGCCTCAAGGCTTATCAGGATGCCTTTTCAGGCAGCAGCGACATCTTGCTGGTGCAGCCTGACAGCGACTTCTTTCGTTATCTAAAGGATTCGAAGGGCGGTAAATAAGCTCCTCGGCCCGAGTTTTCGGGCCGTAAAAATCACAGTGAGATCGACAGAAGCTGTGATAGAATTCGTCAACCGTGGGCTTCGGCATTTGCACGCAAATGTCGGTCCCACGGTTTTTTTGTGCCCTGAAGTTCCTCAAGCCCAGTGTCTCTGGGGGGAGTAAGCGTGGATTTTTGGGAGGTGTTGCCCGTAGCGTTCGCCTTGGTGTTCATTTTGGAGGGTATGTTGCCCTTTTTGAGCCCCGGAAGATGGCGAGAGATGCTTCGCGTGGCTGATCAGATGAGCGAGCGAACGATCCGCCACATAGGGCTGGGGTCTATGCTATTTGGTTTGATCCTGCTGTATTGGGTGCATTAGGTCCATCTCTGAGGTGGGCAGTCATTAAACGAGTAAGTTGGTAGGCGAGATGGCGACCGTAGATCACTGGCAGTTACCTGATGGGATAGAGGAAGTGCTTCCGGCTCAAGCTGGGGCCGTCGAGACCCTGCGGCGTCAGTTGCTGGATTTGTACCGCAGTTGGGGCTATCAGCTGGTAATTCCGCCTCTGGTTGAGTTCACGCAATCTTTGTTGGTAGGGCTGGGCGAGGATATTGATCTCCTTACTTTTAAGCTTACGGATCAAATAAGTGGCCGTACGCTGGGTATACGAGCCGATATCACGCCTCAGGTTGCACGTATCGACTCTCACAGTCTCGGCGAAGCAGGAGTCACCCGCCTTTGTTATGCGGGCTCAACTCTGCACACTCGGCCGAAGACTCCCTTTGGCTCACGCTCCCCCATTCAAGTGGGCGCTGAACTCTATGGGGACGATACCCTCGCCGCCGATATAGAGGTGATGCAACTCATGCTGGCTACCCTGGAGTCGGCTGGCTTACAGGATTTGACGCTTGATCTTGGCCACGTTGGTATCTACGAGGCGGTGCTGTCAGAGGCTGGGTTGGCTGCAGAGCAGGAAGCGACGGTCTTTGACGCGCTGCAGCGGAAATCGTTGCCTGATCTCCAGCTTGCTATGACTGATGTCGATCCCGATCGCGCGCATTTGATTATGGCGCTACTCGACATGCACGGTGACGCTGGCGTGTTGCAACGCGCCCGTGCGCTGTTTGAAGAGCGCGTTCCTGCCGCACTGGGTGCGCTTGATTCGCTTGAACAGGCTGCGGCGAACATGCAGCGCCATGATAGCTCGTTGAATGTTTATTTCGATTTGGCTGAATTGCGCGGCTACCATTACCACACAGGGCTTGTGTTCGCTGCCTATGTGCCTGGCTGTGGTCAGGCGCTTGCCAATGGTGGCCGCTATAACGATGTTGGAGAGGTGTTTGGGCGAGCCCGGCCTGCGACTGGTTTCAACACTGATCTTAAAGCGCTGATGACCATGCTGGCCTTACCTGAATCAAATGGCGTAGGCGCAATCAGCGCGCCTCAAGACAGTAGCGCAGCTCTGGCTGCAAAAATGAGCGAGCTGAGGTCTGCGGGAGAAATTGTCATCTCCGAACTTTCGAGTGGCCGCGATGCACGCTGCTCTAGGCAGCTTGTGGAGCGCGGTGGCCAGTGGCACGTTGAGCCCATTTAGTTTTGAACTGCTGCCCGCAAATTAAATTTTCAAGTAACACAGTAAAGAGTAACGGTAATGAATAACAACGTAGTTGTCCTTGGTACCCAGTGGGGTGACGAAGGAAAAGGTAAAATTGTTGATCTTCTCACTGATCAGGCGCGAGCGGTCGTTCGATTTCAGGGCGGGCACAACGCTGGACATACCCTGGTGATTGAGGGTGAGAAGACAGTTTTACACCTCATACCGTCGGGCATTTTACGCGAGCATGTACAGTGTCTTATTGGCAATGGTGTTGTGCTTTCACCAGAGGCTTTGTTGAAGGAGATGGGTGAGCTGGAGGCGAAAGGCGTTCCGGTACGTGAACGACTTAAAATATCCGCCGCGTGCCCGCTCATCTTGCCTTACCATGTCGCCCTTGATCAGGCGCGAGAAGCTAAGCGCGGGAATCAAAAAATAGGCACAACTGGCCGTGGCATTGGGCCAGCATATGAAGATAAGGCTGCCAGGCGCGGTCTGCGATTTGGCGACCTACAAGATGAAAAGCGTTTTGCGACCAAGTTGCGGGAAGTCATGGAATACCACAATTTTGCTCTAGAGCATTACTACAAAGCTGAGCCGTTAGACTTCGATAAGGTTTTGGCAGATACGCTCGCGATGGGGCAACAGTTGTTGCCGATGATTGCCGACGTGACCGCTGTGCTGCACGAGTACCGTGAGTCGAACGCCAAAATTATGTTCGAAGGTGCTCAGGGTTCGTTGCTGGATATTGATCACGGTACCTACCCTTTCGTCACTAGTTCGAACACAACCGCGGGCGGCACCGCAACGGGGTCGGGCTTTGGGCCGCTCTATTTAGATTACGTGTTGGGAATTACCAAAGCTTATACCACGCGGGTGGGCTCGGGGCCTTTTCCAACTGAGCTATTTGATGCCACAGGCGAGCATCTTGCGGAGAAAGGCCATGAGTTTGGCGCAACCACAGGCCGACCCAGGCGCTGTGGTTGGTTTGACGCAGTTGCCCTGCGTACGGCAGTTAATATCAATTCGGTGAGTGGGCTTTGTTTGACTAAGCTCGATGTGCTCGATGGCCTAGAGACTATTGAAATCTGCGTAGGCTACACCTGTAAGGACGGTAAGCCTGTTCCTAATCCTGTGGATTCCGATGACTACGAGGGGCTGGTGCCCCAGTATGAGCAGATGCCCGGTTGGAGTGAATCTACGATTGGAGCGCGTTCGCTGGACGACCTGCCGCAGGCCGCCCGAGACTATATTGCAAAGATCGAAGCGATTGTTGGAGCGCCCATCGACATCATATCGACGGGGCCAGATAGAGTTGAAACAATAGTGTTGCGCCACCCATTCGGTGAGTGAAGCGCGAATGGCTTGCGTAAACGGAGTTTAGTGTACTGTGGGAAGCATGCGCGGGTCTCGCGCGAGTTCGATTTGCTCTTCTACCAAGTGCAGCTCAACAATAGTGATGTAGGCTTCAAGACCTTCTAGTGCTTTGAACTTGTCAGAGTAGGGGCCTTCCATGGTGCCTTCGCGTGTAGCGAAGTACCACTTGCCGCCTTCTTCAGAAAGCCGCTCTGTTCTAAAGTGGCTACGTGCTCTTGCTTTATCTGATCTGCGTTGCTCGGACATTGTGGGCCTGCTGGCTGTTCTTAATCAAGTGAACGCTAGTATAGGCTAGGGGCATGGCTTTTCGCGCTGGGCCTCTGTGATTGAATTCACGTTTCGCAAGACTATTTTTCACTCAGCGCCTCAGGCATAACCGTAGATTATTGTCTGTTTAAAACCCCCACCCCAATTCGTATAGCCGGTGTGATCTGTGTCACACGATGCGCAACACAACTAGATTGGCAACAATTTGTTCTTGGTCGCACTTAATTTGCTTCGAATTGACAGGCTTTGGCATTGGCTCTAGTGTAAAGCGCATTCAGCCGCTTTAAGCCGGTATTTTAAGGATAGTGAACACCCGTTATGCATTTAAGAAAACGCGTTTTAGTAACCGGAGGTGCAGGCTTTTTAGGTTCACATCTTTGTGCACGCCTTGTTGATCAGGGCCACGATGTTATTTGTGTCGACAATTTTTTTACCGGCACAAAAGACAACATATTGGAGCTGTTGTCGGTACCCAATTTTGAATTAGTGCGGCACGATGTTACGTTTCCGCTGTATCTCGAGGTGGATGAAATTTACAATCTCGCTTGTCCTGCTTCCCCCATTCACTACCAACACGACCCCGTTCAGACGACCAAGACTAGCGTTCACGGTGCAATCAATATGTTGGGCCTTGCCAAGCGCACCGGAGCAAAAATACTGCAGGCCTCTACCAGTGAAGTTTATGGAGATCCCCAAATACATCCACAAACGGAAAATTACTGGGGTCATGTAAATCCGATTGGTGAGCGCTCTTGTTACGACGAAGGCAAGCGCTGCGCAGAAACATTGTTTTTCGATTATTACAGGCAGCATCAGCTGCCAATAAAAGTTGCGCGTATTTTCAATACTTACGGCCCTAATATGCACCCCAATGACGGGCGTGTCGTGTCAAACTTCATCATGCAGGCGCTGTCGGGTGAAGATATCACACTGTTCGGAGAGGGCACGCAGACTCGGTCTTTTTGCTATGTCGAAGATTTGATTAACGCGTTTTTGAGTTTGATGGAAACGGACGAAACTGTCACCGGTCCAATTAATCTGGGTAATCCCAACGAGTTTACAATCAGGGAGCTGGCTGAGAAGGTTATTGAGTTAACCGGCTCAAAGTCCAAAATGGTTTTTCGCCCTTTACCCAGTGATGATCCGCTACAACGTCAGCCAAATATTTCGCAGGCCAAGGCGACTCTCAATTGGGAGCCAACGATTCAGCTAGAGCAAGGCTTGCAAAAAACAATCGCCTACTTTGAACGTTTAAGAGCTAGCGCCTGACTTCAATCAAACCGGTTTAAGGTAGCCACTTTAAATGCGGTCTATCAGGCGCTGTCACAGTGTGCCTAGCGTCCAACGCAGCAGTATACGAAACCATGCCGTTCCATGAGCTCCTTCTCGTACACATTTCGTAAGTCCACAAACACGTTGCCGCGCATGTGAGACTTCAGGTTTTCCAGATTCAAGCCTCGGTACTGATTCCATTCTGTTACTAGCACGATAGCATCGGCGTCTGCTACGGCGTCTTCAATATGGTTGTGGAATTCAACATCCGCAGGAAGTAAGCCCTTGGCCTCGTTTAGACCCTGCGGGTCATGGGCAGCGATAGCTGCGCCGCGCGCCAATAGAGCGGGTAAAATGGTGAGCGAGGGAGCATCGCGCATGTCGTCTGTTTCGGGTTTAAAGGTCAGCCCGAGTACTGCGATCTTTGCGTCAGAAACGTCGCCTCCCAAAGCGCGTTCAATTTTTTCCACCATGCGAAGTTTTTGATCGTTATTTACGGCCACAACCGCTTCTACAATCTTGGAAGTGGCACCTGAGTCTCGACAAATCTGTATCATCGCTTCGGTGTCTTTAGGGAAGCATGAGCCGCCATAGCCCGGGCCAGCGTGCAAAAATTTCTTCCCGATCCTGCCGTCCAGGCCCATGCCTTTTGCAACGGCGTGAACGTCTGCGCCTGTTTTCTCGCAGAGGTTTGCAATTTCGTTGATGAAGCTGATCTTGGTCGCAAGAAACGCGTTTGCCGCATACTTGGTGATCTCCGCACTTTCCAGATCGGTGACTAGTATGGGTGCTTCGATGAGATTAAGTGGCCGGTACAACTCACGTAGTTGCGATTCAGCGCGAGCAGCTTCTACTCCGAGTACC
>JBGCFE010000135.1:0-5231 GCA_045106775.1 Halioglobus sp. | reverse complement strand
GAGCTCAGTAAAATTGCGGCAGCGTTGACAGCGGCCTACGCGCTCCATTGCCACTTCCAATGCCGTGGCCAGTATTTGCGCGCCTTCTCTATCGCGCTCCAAAAGATGCAGACTCATACGCTGGGCGGATTTTGGCCCCACTCCTGGCAGAACGCGCAGGGCGTCGATTAAATCTTCTACGGCGGCACTGAATTTCATAATGTCCGTCTATTCTAAAACGGCATCTTGAAGCCGGGCGGCATGTTCAACCCAGAGGCAATATCAGACATAACGCTTTGATTGTTCGCTTCAACCTTGCGCACCGCGTCGTTCACCGCGGCCGCCAGCAAATCCTCCAAGACCTCTTTGTCTTCCGACAGCACCGCGTCATCAATAGAAACGCGCTTTACATCGTGCCTGCCTGTCATTACCACGCTGACCATGCCGGCACCAGATTCGCCGGTGATTTCAGCATTGGCCAGTTCCGCTTGCGCCTTTTGCAGATCTGCCTGCATCTTTTGCGCCTGCTCCATCATCTGTGAAATACCTTCCTTCACGTCTCCTCCCGTTTTTACCTTTGCTGCGCAGTGCGACAGCGATTCACAACGTGTATTGAAATCTTTACGTATCCGTGGGCGCGATGGATGCATGATCCAAAACACCATCAAAGCGCGCAATCAGCGACTGCAGCTTGGGATCATTTTCTATCGCCACTACCGCCTGGTGCTGCCGCTCCAGCTTTTGCCTGGCGGCAATTTGAGCGGGGGATTCGCGCTCTAGCCGTCCAGGCTCCACGTCAACAGTCAGTGTTTGGGAGAAAAAATTCTCCAGCGCCAGCCTTAGCTTCTCGGCATGGCCCGGGTTGTACAGCCCGGCATTATCCTCATCCAGCACAAACTGAAAATGTGTGTTCTGGCGTGCCCGAAGCTCACAGTGTGACGCAATATTATAAACGATGCCGTTCAACCCCAACCGCTCTAACAGTGCATTCCAGGTGTCAGCCGATACAGTCTCTAAGGCAATGTCACCCACTACAACTTCAGGCGCAGGCCCGGCAACAGCCTCACGCGGCCTTTGCTTGGGGACTGGCTCTGGGTCTGGCGCAACTACTGGCTGACTGGCCACCGGCTGACTTTCCACTGTCGGCTCGTCAAAAACCGGGGCCGCAGGAGCCTGTTCTGGTGTCGCTGGCGCAACATGCGATGAACGAGGCGCCGCTACCTCACCAGGTGGCAAAGACCCGGCTGAATGAGGCGGCTCAGGGGACTTTTTTACAGGAGCGCCGCCCTCCCCCGCGGCGGCAGACGAGCTTGCAACTTCTTGCAATTGGGCGTTTTCGAGGCTTTCATCAACGATGGCCGCCGGCCTGAAAGCCAGCATCCGCAGCAAAATCATCTCAAACCCCTTGCGCGGGTCTGGCGCCAGCGGTAAATCCCGTTTGCCATTCAGGCCCATCTGATAGAACAACTGCGCATCTTCAGCCGTCATCAACTTGCCTAACTGGGCCACCTTCTCGGCGTCACCCCAGCTGTTATCAATGGCATCGGGAACCGCCTGACCAATGGCCACGCGGTGTAGAAGGGAAAGCAGTTCATCAAGACTTCCGCTGAAGTCCGGCGCGTGTTCCGACATACGGCCGATCACCTCCAGAACATCCGCTGGGTTATTGGCACAAACGGCATCCAACAGCTGATAGACAAAGCTGAGATCAACCGTGCCCAGCATGCTGCGCACGTCGGCCTCTTCAACTTTACCTGAGCCAAACGCAATCGCCTGATCGGTCAAACTCAAGGCATCGCGCATACTGCCGGACGCGGCACGCCCCAGCAGCCACAAGGCCGGCTCTTCAAAGGTGATGGACTCCTGCTCCAGCACATTGCCCAAATGCGAAACAATCTGCTGGGGAGGCATATTTTTGAGATTAAACTGCAAGCAGCGCGACAGCACAGTGGCCGGCAACTTCTGCGGATCCGTCGTTGCCAGCAGAAACTTCACATGGGGCGGCGGCTCTTCCAGCGTTTTCAGCAGCGCATTAAAACTGTGGTTAGACAGCATGTGTACTTCGTCAATCAAGTACACCTTGTAGCGAGAGCGCGTGGGCGCGTACTGCACGTTCTCTAACAGCTCTCGCGTATCTTCAACCTTGGTGCGTGAGGCGGCGTCCACCTCCAGCAGATCCACACTGCGCCCCTCGGCAATTTCCATGCAGGATGAACAGGTGCCACAGGGCTCTGAACTCACGCCCGTTTCGCAGTTGAGGCACTTGGCAAGGATACGGGCGATAGTCGTTTTACCCACGCCGCGTGTGCCGGTAAATAGGTAAGCGTGATGCAGGCGATCATTGTCGAGGGCATTCACCAGCGCCTGCAGGACATGCTCCTGACCTACCAGTTCACGAAAGCTTTTTGGTCGCCACTTGCGTGCCAACACTTGATAGGACATGGAGGGAACAGCCTTAAAGCAACGAAAGAAACCTAGGATACACCAGCCGGTTTCGGACAGAAACCATGTGAGCGCTTTGCCTTTGAAATTGGAGGCAACCCAGACAGCCACACCCCGGCACACGAGTCGGTAACTACCGTTGCTCCCTTCCGGGCCTGGCGGAATTCACTACCTATCATTGCGAGGGGACCGCCTGGATCACCAGAGCGGGCGAACCAGCCAATATTCTACTGGGCCGCGGGCGCGTATTCTGCGGTAATCACGCGGGCGCTGCAAGGGCGCGCCTGCAAATACAATGAATACTGCGTTGACTCAAATGTTAATTACTATAACATTGATGTTATAGGCTCTTACATGGACAGCGCAATGCCCTCCCTCGCCAGCAATAATCCCCCATCTGACCGCACAAATCGTATTAGCGGCTTTTTAGGTGTGCTCGCCGCCATCGCGATTACGGTGGGACTAACCTTCGCCCTGCATGCTCGCGTGGCTCTCTCAGAGGCCCCTCCGCCACGGGGCCCTCTTCCCGTTGAAGCAACCGTATACACACTGCAGCAAAGCTACAGCCGCCCGAGTACGTTTTTGGGCACGGTCACTGCCGGCCGCAAATCCACCCTGGCGTTTGAAGTAGGCGGCACGCTGGCTATCGCCCCGCCCCGCGAGGGCTCCGTTGTTGCAAAAGGGGACGTGATTGCCCAGCTGGACCAGTCCTCCCTGATAGCCCGCAGAGACGCGGCGCAAGCGCAATTGGCCCAGGCCGATGCAGAGCTCAAACTCGCCCAAATCAAGAAAAAGCGACAGCGCAATTTACGCGATACCGGCGCCGTTTCAAAAGAGGCCTATGATGAATCACGGCTTAGCGCACAGGCACTCACAGCCGCGGTGGCTGCAGCTTCTGCACAACTGCGTAGCCTGGAAGTGGATCTAGAAAAAAGTACACTGCGCGCGCCCTACTCTGGCGTTATTGCCGACCGCTATGTGTATGACGCTACCGTGCTCAACCCGGGTACCGCCGTGGTACGGCTGGTAGAAACGTCTGACAAAGAAGTGCAGGTGGGTGTGCCGGTCAAACACGCGTCGCAACTTGAGGTAGGCAAGGTCTATAAACTCACGCTGCGGGATGCGCCTGTGAAGGCCACCCTGCTGGGCGTGCGGCCCGATATCAACCCCGCCACCCGTTCTGCTACCGCTATCTTCCAACTGCAGGAGAACACAGCAGCTCTGGATGGCGAGCCCGCCCTGCTCCAGCTAGACACTAAGGTCACCAGCACCGGAGGATGGCTACCCATAGGCGCACTGCTTGAAGGCAAGCGCGGCATTTGGACAGTAATCACGCTGGTTCCACGCGCAGAAGGCTACTTCGCCCAGCGCGAAGCCGTAGAAGTCTTGGATGTGCAGGGTGACAGCGCCTACGTACGCGGTTCACTTGGCGATGGCGCACAAGTGGTCGCCAGTGGCGTACATCGCATCAACCCCGGTTCCATCGTCGCACTCTCGAAGGGCCGCTGAGATGCTTGCACGTCACATTTACCACCACTCGCGCTACTTTGCGCTCATCATCATCTGCGCCATTGCCGTGGGGGTTAGCAGCTTTAGCTCCATTGCACGGCAAGAAGATCCGACACTCTCAAACTTTGCAGGCACTGTGACGACCTTCTACCCCGGAGCCACGCCTGACCGGGTGGAGGCACTGGTTACTCGGCCACTGGAAGACGAGCTACGCAAGATTTCAGAAATCTACGAGCTGGCAACCACGTCCAGCACCGGCGTCTCGTTCTTCAATATACGGCTGGCCGACGAGGTACCCCAAGAAGATCAAGGCCGAGTGTGGACAGAGGTACGCGATGCTTTGAATGACGCGTCAGGCAAATTCCCACCTGGTGTAAGCACACCCGCTTTCGACAACGATCGGCTAACCTCCTTTACCGCCATCGTCGCATTGTCTGCCAAAGACGGCTCACAGATGTCTTTATCGCTACTGAACCGGTTAGCGCAAGATTTTGCCGATACGGCGCGCAATCAACCCAAAACAAAACTAGTAGAAGTGTTTGGTGAACCCGACGAAGAAATTCGTGTTGAGGTGAATGACGCGCAGCTAAGCGCTAGAGGGCTGAGTGTTGCACAAGTCGCTGCAGCACTTCGAAACGCCGACGCCAAAGTTGCCGCAGGACGCGCTGCAGGCACCGGCAACGATTTGCTGATAGAACTTGCCGGCGACTTTACCGATATGGAGCGCGTGCGAGAGGTCATCGTTAACACTGCTAAGAACGGCTCGGTAACGCGCATTGCGGATATCGCAGAGGTATCCAAAAGCGCAATCTCGCCGCCGCGCTCTATGGCGCTGGCACAGGGTCGGCCGGCTATTTTGGTGGGCGCTGTCATGGAGCCCGATAATCAGGTCGATGGTTGGAGTGAAAACTTCATTTCAATGGTAGAGGCCTTTCGCTCTCAGGCACCTGCTGGGCTCACGCTAGAAATCACCTACGATCAAACGCCTTATGCGGTAGACAGGCTCACACAGGTCGCAAAAAATCTCGGGGTTGGTGTAGCACTGGTAATCCTCGTATTGCTGTTCACACTCGGCTGGCGAGCCGCCTTAGTGGTTGCGATCATCCTACCCGTTTGTGGGCTTATCTCTATCGCAATTATGGATCGATTCGGTCTGGCGCTGCATCAGATGAGCATCACCGGTTTGATTGTTGCGCTGGGGCTGCTGGTTGACGGCTCTATCGTGATGACCGATGAAATACGCAAACGGTTGATCAACGGCGAAAGCCGATTAAACGCCATTATTGGTTCTGTCGATAGAT
>JBGCFE010000134.1:0-31944 GCA_045106775.1 Halioglobus sp. | reverse complement strand
TTGAAAGCCCTGTGTGGTCGGTGGCGGTTTCTTCAATAGCTGTGATAAGGGGTTCGGCCCGATTCATGCGGCAAGCTCCTCGTGGTCAGAGTTGAGCATTAGTTGCTCAATGAAAGTTAGTTGTGCTGCGGCACAATCGATTTGGTTGAACGCGCGCCTTAGTGTCTGTGCGTCCTGGCGGTTTTGCAGATACCACCCAACGTGCTTGCGCGCGATCCGGTGGCCCATCAGCTCCCCATAGAATGAGTGTAGTTGCTCTACGTGGCCCTGCAATATTGTCAGCTGATTAAGTGTGGATGGGGCGGCGAGTTTTGCGCCTGTTTCTAAATAGTGAGCGATTTGGCCGCATAACCATGGCTGCCCTTGCGCAGCGCGGCCGATCATAATGCCGCTGGCTTTTGTGCGCTGCATGATCTGAGCGGCTTTTTCGGCGGAATCAATGTCACCATTGGCGAAAACGGGGAAATCCGTCGCCTGAACTATTTCTGAGATGGTGTCGTACTCGACTTCACCCGTAAACGCGCAGGCGCGAGTTCGGCCATGAACTGCCAGGGCCGCGATACCGGCATCTTCTGCAATTCGGGCGATGCTGGCCCCATTGCGGTTCTGCGGTGTGGTGCCCGTGCGTATTTTGAGTGTCACCGGCACATCTACTGCTTCAACAACGGCCTTTAATAGTGCCCGTACCAGCGCTTCATCGGCCAATAATGCCGACCCAGCCGCTTTGCGGCATACCTTCTTCGCGGGGCAGCCCATGTTAATGTCGATAATCTGTGCGCCAGCCGCCACGTTATAGCGCGCTGCCTCAGCCATTTGCTCAGGGTCGTTACCGACGATCTGGACCGAGCGAGGTGTCATTTCACCATCATGTCGGCTGCGCAGTGTGCTCTTGCGTGAGTTTCGCAGATCGGGCTTGCTGCTCACCATTTCAGAGACCACCAGCCCCGCACCGAACCGTGCGCAGAGTTTGCGAAACGGTAAATCTGTAACCCCGGCCATTGGCGCCAGCGCGACATGATTTTGCAGTTTGTAGGGTCCGATCTGGAGCATGTCTGGGGTAAAAGTGGCTCAGAAAAAAGAGGCGGTATGATACTCGCTAGGTGTGGTGCGGGGAAGAAAATCTGCACAAAAAATCGCCGTTGGCAGGCGATGAATTTACGCTAAATAGGCAGCGTACCGCGCAGGCATACCCACCCGTCTTTTTCGCCGGCAATGGCCATCGAAAGGTAGGGTTGATAGTGCGCGCAAACACCCTCGGCCTGGGTCGCCAGCAGGCCCGATAAAAGGAGGGTGCCGCCCGGAGCCAGGTAGCCTAAAAGGGTGTCGCGCAGCTCCAAAAGAGGCCCTGCCAAAATGTTGGCGATAACCACTTGGCTGGCCTTTTCATAGCCTGCGATAGAGGCGTCTTTGGGGAGGCAAATAATGAGACGCTCTGGCTCAATGTTGTTTCGGTTGGCATTGTCGCGAGTGGCCACTAACGCCTGCGGATCGTTGTCTACGCCCAGGGCATTGGCAGCCCCGAGTTTGAGTGCAGCCAGCGCGAGGATGCCGGAGCCGCAGCCGTAGTCCACCACCTGTTGTTTGGCCAAGGCCAGCCCGTCTACCTCTCTTAGGCACAGGTCGGTGGTGGGGTGAGTGCCAGTGCCAAACGCCATTCCAGGGTCCAGCATCAGGTTGACATCATCCGGTTCGGGGGGCTCTAGCCAGCTCGGACAGATCCACAAACGCCGACCAAATTTGAGGGGCTGGTAGTGCTCCATCCATTCTCGTTCCCAATCTTTGTCTTCTAATATCTCGATCCGGTGGTGGGTATCTTTCAGAGTGTCGGGTGGGAATTGTGAGAGGACGTCGGCCATGTTTGTGTCAGCCGGATACAGGCCGGTGAGCCGCACCGCATTCCACAGTGGCGTCTCGCCAACGCCGGGTTCCAGTACCGGTTGGTCCGCGTTATCTTCAAGTGTAACGGCCACAGATCCGGTGGCTAAAAGGAGATCCTCGAGGGCGGCAGCAGACGCTCGTTTGCCCTCTAGTTTTAGTTGCAGCCAAGTCATGAATTACGCCTTTGAGGGCGTAACTGAGTGCCCACTATCACCTCCGCTTGAAACAGGTGTAGATCTGCGAAGTGGTTACTATCCCTAGTCTTCAAGCTTGCTTTCGAGATAGTGAATACTCACTCCGCCGGCTTGAAAGGCATCGTCCCGAACTAAATCTCTGTGCAGTGGCGTGTTCGTGCGAATGCCCTCCACGACCAGCTCATCAAGTGCCTGGCGCATCCTTGCCATGGCCACATCACGGTCTTCACCGAAGGTGATGATCTTGGCAATTAAAGAGTCGTAGAAGGGCGGCACGGTGTAGCCATCATAGAGGTGAGAGTCGACTCTCACGCCCAGACCGCCGGGTGCATGGAAGGTGGTGACATGGCCCGGGCTGGGTAGAAAATTCTGCGGATCTTCGGCGTTGATGCGGCACTCCAATGAGTGCCCTGCGATGGTGATGTCGCTTTGTGTAAACGACAAAGGCATGCCCGAGGCAATGCGAAGTTGCTCCTTCACAATGTCGACGCCGGTGACCATTTCGGTCACCGGATGCTCTACTTGAACACGGGTGTTCATCTCAATGAAGTAGAAGCCGCCGTCTTCGTAAAGGAACTCGAACGTGCCAGCTCCGCGGTAGCCAATTTCGATACAGGCGTTAACGCAGGCTTGTGCTACGGCATCCCTGGCGTCTTGCGGGATGCCTGGAGCTGGCGCTTCTTCAATCACTTTTTGATGGCGCCTTTGGAGTGAGCAGTCCCGATCTCCCAGGTGAATTGCCTGGCCCTGACCATCGGCTAAAATCTGGATTTCGACGTGTCTGGGCTTTTGTAGAAACTTCTCCAGATAGACCACATCGGAGCCAAAAGCAGCCGCTGCTTCAGATTGCGTGACCTTGACCGAACTGATGAGAACGGCCTCGTTATGCACCACTCGCATGCCCCGGCCACCACCGCCGGCAGCGGCTTTTACGATCACCGGATACCCGATGCTTCTGGCGATTTCCAGCGTGCGATTTTCGTTGTCTGTGAGCGGCCCATCAGAGCCAGGAACGGTGGGTACGCCGGCCTTTTTCATGGCCTGAATGGCGGAGACTTTATCGCCCATTAAACGGATGGTATCTGCGGTTGGCCCGATGAATGTGAAGCCGCTTTTTTCGACTTGATCGGCGAAGTCAGCGTTCTCTGCCAGAAAGCCGTAACCGGGGTGAATGGCCGTGGCCTGAGTCACCTCGGCGGCGCTGATAATGGCCGGTACATTGAGGTAGCTCTCGGTGGACGCTGGTGGCCCGATGCAGACGGCCTCATCGGCCAGCAACACGTGTTTCAGATCCCGGTCAGCCTTTGAGTGCACGGCGACGGTGGGAATGTTCATTTCTTTACAGGCACGCAAAATGCGCAGCGCTATTTCGCCACGGTTGGCGATTAGCACTTTCTCCAGAATGGGCATACCGAGTTCCTCGATTTTTCGCGGGCCAGCGTTAAACGATAGAGAATAGAGGTTGATCGAACTCAACGGGTGCGCCGTTTTCGACCAGTATGGCTTCGATCGTGCCGGCTTTGTCAGCCTCGATCTGGTTCATCATCTTCATTGCTTCGACAATGCAGACGACATCGCCAATCTTCACGGTTTGCCCGATCTCAACAAAAGGAGGTGATGCCGGTGACGGCGAACTATAAAACGTACCGACCATGGGTGAGTTGACCACATGCCCAGATGTGGTTTCGGGTTCGGGAGCAGTTGCTGCTGCAGGTGCAGCGGGTGTGGGGGCCGGCGCAGCTACCGGGGCGGGTGCCATCGGCGCATAGGCTGGTGCCATTTGTGCTGCCATAGGTGCGGCCATTTGAGCGGCTTGTGCATTGTTGCGGCTGATGCGTACCGACTCCTCCCCCTCTTTGATCTCTATTTCATCAATATTGGACTCCTCAAGGAGTTCAATCAGCTTTTTAACTTTGCGAATATCCATAAGAAAGTCTCTTTAGAGCGAATCAGTGAGTTTCAGAGCGAGCTATAGCAGCCTGCAGTGCCAGTTCGTAACCCTGGGCACCCAGCCCGCAGATGACGCCTACAGCCAAATCTGAAAAATAGGAATGCTGCCTGAACGACTCGCGCGCGTGAGTGTTCGACAAGTGCACCTCAATATAGGGAATCTCAACCGCCGCCAGTGCATCGCGCAGTGCAACGCTGGTGTGTGTGAACGCAGCGGGGTTAATGATGATGAAATTCACCCCCTCGTGGCGGGCGTCCTGTACGCGTTCTACCAGCTCATACTCGGCGTTGCTTTGCATACAGAGTAAGTGGTGGCCCTGATCCTGCGCCAACTGTTCCAGGCGCTGGTTAATATCGGCCAACGTGTCCGCGCCATAAACATCGGGCTCTCGCTCGCCTAATAGGTTTAGGTTGGGGCCATGGATGACGAGGATAGAAGCCATGATGGGGCTCTTTGATGTGTGATTGGGCGAGAGTTTGGCGCAATTATCAAAGGCTGTCTATGGAATATGGTACTTTTTGGATTTTTAGCTACTTTTACCGGCTCAATTGGCGGAGATCGCATGTTTTAGCTGCTTACATACTCGCGGGACAAAACCTGTACTTTCAGCAACTTAGAGGCAGTAATGTTGCCTGAAATGTCTCGAAGCTCTTAAAACAGGGCGGCAACGTCTGCGTTTTTGGCTGAAACCGCCTCCAACGCTTCAATAACCGCTCCTTTAGTGAGTATCTGCGGCAAAATGATGGGTTTAGCGGCTGGATCCGCCGGGTACATCAGGTACAGAGGGATGCCATTTCGCTGATAGCGCTTGAGCAAACCCGCAATTTCAGCATTGTGATTCGTCCAATCGGCAATCACGTACGCTACGCCATGCTCGACGAAGGCCTGTTCAATATCAGCGGTGAACAACACAGCGTTTTCATTGGCTTTGCAGGTGATACACCAATCAGCAGTCACGTCCACAAATACTGGCGTGCCACTGCGGCGTAGTGTGCTCACCTGCTCGTCTGACCATTCGATTTTACCGTGCGCAACCTCAGCAGAGGCACTTTCAGCGTCGCCATCCAGCCCTGAAGCCGAACCCAGCGCAATGGCAGCGGCAATGCTCGCTAGTGATAACACCTTGCGCCAGCGGCGTGTGTCCCATAACCAAAGGCCGAAGGCGAGCATGAGTGCGCCGCAAAGCGCCACAGTCATGGTATTGATGCCCGTTTGTCGGCCCGCGACCCAAAGAAGCCAAATGGCGGTGGCATACAGGGGAAAGGCCAGAAGCTCCTTCAGCGTTTCCATCCATACGCCAGGTTTGGGCATGAGAGCCCTTGCCGCGCCGCTGTAACTGAATAAGAGCAGAGGCGCGGCCATACCAGCACCCAGCGCAGCGAAAACTGTTAGCCCGATATGCGGTGGTTGGCTTACCGCAAAACCAAGCGCGGTGCCCATGAACGGCGCAGTGCATGGGCTGGCGACAACAACAGCGAGTACGCCGGTGAAGAAGCTGCCGCTAAGGCCCCCGCGATTCGCCAGCCCGCTACCGGTATTCATCATGCTTCCGCCGAATTCAATAACGCCGGAGAGTGACAGGCCCATTGCAATGAATAGGTAGGCCAGCGCGATCACAAACCCAGGAGACTGCAGCTGGAAGCCCCAGCCAATCGCACTGCCCGCCTGTTGTAGCGCAATAAGCACGGCGGCCACGGCAACAAAACTGACAATAACTCCGGCGGTGTATACCCAGCTCTGCAGGTGTCTATCGGAGTCTGTGCTACTTGCAAAGCTCAGCACCTTGAGCGACAGGATAGGGAAAACGCAGGGCATAAGATTGAGAATTGCACCGCCTAAAAAAGCCAGTAACAGCATGTACAGCAAGCCATCAGCGCTTTCTTCTGCGGCAGTGTTACTGATTGCTGAGTCGGCAGCCGCAAGCGAAGATTTTGCTGCGCTTGTGCCGTCGCCCGGCGCAGCGAGAGTGGCGGCGCCTTGGCGATCAGTACGTGCAACGCTGCCGCTGAGGACATTCACCTTGAAATAGTCTTTGTGAGGTGGATAGCACAAGCCGGCGTCTGCACAGCCTTGCGAGGTGACTGTTAATACTGCGTTGGATGCTGGTCGAGCGAGCGTCGCCTCCAAATCGGCATCGTGATAGTAGACCTGAACTTCCCCAAAGAATTCATCTTCTTTTGGTTTAGCGGGGGGCAGCTGGGGTGTTAGCTCGATGATGCCGCTGCTATCGCGTAGCTCAAATTTGAAACGGTGCTGATACAGGTAGTAGTTGTCTGCAATCGTCCAATACAGGCGTAGGCGTTGTTCATCCAACACCTCAACCTCTAGCTGGTAAGCCTCCTCTACGGTGAGAAACTCTGGCTCGTTCTCTGTGCCCGGAAACCCCAGTGAGCCATTGCCGAAACCCTGCGCCAATGCGGTGGTAGCGAACAAGAAGAGTAGGGCGGTTAACGCCTGGCGCATAGATGCTCCTGATGATGGGCGATTCATGGTTGAGGTGACTTCGTTAGTACCAAGTAGATGCCAAATTGTACCAACACTGCGGTGTTGTAGTGCAATTGTAGAGCAATAGCAGTGCAATAGTAGTGTAATCCATCGCTTGTGTGCTCTTTGGCAGGCCCAATAAGTGGTATGATGCTCAGACGCGCCTTTGGGCAATTAGTTTCTTTGCTGAGCTCTTTTCTCTTGGGTAATTTAAAGCCCAGCCCGGCGAATTCAAAACTCAGATTGGTTGGAACCTTGATTAGAAACGTGATCAGAAAATCTTTAGTCGCACCCGCTGTCGCTATTGCAGCGCTCTGGCTCCCACTTTACGCGGTGGCAGAGGACGTCAATAGTGGCCAGGAAGAGCCGACCCTTATTTTAGAAGGTGCGTGGGTGCGGGCAATGCCTCCGTCGCATTCTATGACTGCCGCCTACGTGAGCATTGTTAATGAGACAGACTCTGCCTTTGGTATTGTTGGTGCCACTGCAGATGTGGCGCGTGTCGCCGAGATCCATACCACGCGTAATGTAGATGGCTTCATGCAAATGGAGCAGCTGGAAGGTTTGGCCATTGCGCCTGGTGAACGGGTTGAATTAGAACCTGGCGGCACCCACATTATGCTGATGGGGCTTACTTTTATGCCTGCCCCCGGTGATACGGTTAATCTTTGCCTTAAGCTATTGGGCGATACAGAAATTTGCACGGTGGCAGTAACGCGCCGTTAGTAACACCCACGCTCAACCCCCTAAAAAAACCAACCGCAAGAGAATCGTTATGAATGCCGTAATTGAAACGCTGAAAAACTGGGGCGACACCTTGCTAGACTTTATTCCAGTCAGAGGTGTTGGCAAGGTCGTGCTGAGCGTTCTCCTTGTCTATTTGTTGATCACGGGTTTAATCGGCATGTATTGGAGCATAGCGCCTGCTCCGTTTGATGTTAAAGAAGAGACCAATGCGTTGGTGATCGAGCAGGGCGGTACGCCGGTTACCGGTACGGCTACTATGGGTTCGCTTATTCGCGTGATGGAGACGCTACTGGAAAAGCCCGGCGGCTTTCTGCACAACGACAGAATGCCGCCAGGTGTTTGGCTCGATAACATTCCAAATTGGGAATATGGGGCTTTGATTCAAGTCCGCGATCTATCGCGCGCTATGCGCGAGGCGCTGAGTCGTTCGCAGTCGCAATCCACCGAAGATATTGACCTGGCAATTGCTGAGCCTAACTTCAATTTTAATGCAGATAGCTGGATATTGCCGGCGTCAGAATCGGAATATCGAAAAGGTTTAGATCACGCTTATAAGTATTTTCGCCGGCTGTCTGATAGCGAGGCACAGGATGCGCAGTTTTATGCTCGAGCAGACAACTTGCGTTACTGGTTGTCTACGGTGGAGAGTCGGCTGGGTAGTCTTTCGCAGCGTTTAAGTGCGAGTGTTGGGCGTACCCGCGTTAATACTGATTTAGCGGGAGATGGTTCAGCATCACAATCCACTCGCGCGCCCGATGAGATGGTAGTGCGCACACCCTGGATGGAAATCGATGATGTCTTTTTCGAGGCGAGAGGCACTGCTTGGGCGCTCATCCAATTTCTGCAGGCTGCCGAGATTGATTTTGCCGATGTGCTAGAGAACAAGAACGCTCAGGTAAGCGTTAGACAAATTGTTCGGGAGCTCGAAGGCACTCAGGAAGTCGTTTGGAGCCCAATGATACTCAACGGGGATGGTCTTGGAATGCTGGCTAACCATTCTCTTGTGATGGCTTCCTATATCAGCCGCGCGAACGCTGCAATTATTGATCTGCGTGAGTTGCTTGCGCAGGGCTAACGCCGTTCAAATAAGCCGCGGGTTTAGCCATAGCGTAGTCGGGTACCGGTTTCCAGCGACAGGCGAATCTCCTGAGCATTCAGTTCAGAAGGAAAGTAGGTTCCAGACAGTTTTGCATCTAACAGGCTGGCGCCTTCCAGGTTTGTTTCGCGAAAATCGATACCGCTTAGATCCGCGTTGCGGAAGTACGAATTACTGAAGTCTAAACCCTTTGCATTCATGTTACGGAGATCTCGGCCACGATAGTCTCCGCTAACCAGCTCACTGGTATCGAGTTTATCGCGCTGTTCATTGAACCCCTTGATATCCTCGTTTCGCAGTAGCTGGTATAAGGGGTCTTGCTTTATTACTGGCTTTTCCATGGGCTCACCTTATTTTTGCAGTCCCGATCTAGCCTTGAATCCAACATCAAGTGCAGGCCGCAGATCACTAGTCAGCGAATAGCTTAAGCCAGCTGGGCCCGCAAGCCCAGCCTTTAAACAGTTCAATACTGGAACCAGAGTGTGACTGCGCAGACTTTTGACGGCTTTTTGCTTACCCGGCAATGGCGAGATACATCGCAAGGTGTGGAGCTGGAGTTTTGGTTTAGTACTCACCAGGGGCCGCTATGTGTCACCGTCACTGCTGAGCGCCCCGTCTTTTTTCTTTCTGCCGATTCGAGGGCGCAAGCAGAGGAGGTGCTAGCCGCTGCGCGCCCCGATGAAGTAAAACCCTTAGCACTGCGAGACTTTTCGCTCTCTCCCGTCGTTGGTTTGTACTTCAAGCAGTATCGTGCTGCTCGGCGTGCCGCTGACCGGCTTCGGGAGGCGGGAATGGACCCACTGGAAGCTGATATCAACCCCGCCGATAGATTTTTGATGGAACGTTTTATTAGTGGGTCTGCTCGTTTAGTGGGTGAGCCAGTGCTGCGCGATGGAACGTATTTTTTGCGGAACCCTGCTGTTTCATCGGTTGATTACAGGCCGCAGCTGAAGGTGGTGTCTTACGATATCGAAACGGCAATGTCGGGCATACAGCTTTACTCTATTGCGGTGCATGCCCGTAGCAAAACCGGAGAAGAGCGGCGCGTGTTTATGATCGGTGAAGGTGCGACACAGGATTATGTTGAGGTCTGTGCCGATCAAGAGCATCTGCTGCAAGCGTTTATTGATTGGGTGGAATGGTATGACCCTGATGTGTTGATTGGCTGGAACGTCATAAATTTTGATACGCGCTATTTGCAGCGCGTTGCCGATCATCTTGAGCGCCGTCTGCTATTGGGGCGTGAAAGACAACCTGGGCACTGGCGTGAGCAGCGAGATTACCCCGGCAGATACAAAGTGCAGTTCCCGGGGCGCGTTATCCTTGATGGTATAGAGTTGTTAAGGGCAGCATTTTACCGGTTCGAAAGCTTTTCTCTCCAAAATGTGGCTACCCAGATATTGGGTGAGGGTAAGCTTCTGCATGGAGGTGATCGCGGGGAAGAAATTACACGTCAATTTCACCATGACAAAACGTCGCTGGCAAAATACAACCTGAAAGACTGCGAATTGGTTTCGGATATATTTGCCGCTACAGGTTTAATGGAGTTCGCGGTAGCGCGAAGCGTTATCACTGGCCTGGATATTGATCGCATGGGCGGTTCAGTTGCTTCTTTTGATAATGTGTATCTGCCCCTGTTGCACCGAAGTCATTATGTGGCGCCAAATGCGAGTAAGGCGCTGGTGGCGAGCCCCGGTGGCTTTGTTCTCGACTCTACTCCAGGTATTTTTGATCATGTGCTCGTGCTGGATTTTAAAAGCCTGTATCCCAGTATTATTCGTACGTTTCGTGTTGACCCTTTAGGGCTGGCGTTGGGGGTGTCTGCTGAAACCACTGAACAACAAACAGTGCCCGGTTATATAGAAGCGCGGTTCGCCCGAGAGGGTCACATTCTGCCAGACCTTATTGAACAATTGTGGCAGCGCCGGGACGCTGCAAAAGCTGCCGCTGATGAGCCGCTGTCGCAGGCGATAAAAATAATTATGAACAGTTTTTATGGTGTGCTGGGCTCGCCAGGATGCCGATTTTTTGATGCACGTTTGGCAACGTCCATCACGCGTCGTGGCCATGATATTTTGCAGCAGACGCGCGACTACATTGAAGCCGCGGGTTATAGCGTTATCTACGGTGATACCGACTCCGTGTTTGTGTGGGTAAGTGATGCACGCAGCGATGACGATGCAGTTATGGCTGGAAAGACCTTGCAGAACGATTTGAACGCTTGGTGGAAGGGTCAGCTTTGGGAACAGTATCATTTGGAAAGCGCGCTTGAGCTTGAATTCGAAACACACTACAAACGCTTTTTGATGCCAACTATGCGCGGCTCTGAAATTGGCAGCAAAAAACGCTATGCCGGCGTGGTGAGCTCGCGTGATGGCGATGAAGTGGTGTTTAAGGGTTTAGAGAATGTGCGCACAGACTGGACGCGCCTAGCGCGAGATTTTCAAGAAAAGCTCTATACAAAAATTTTCCACCGAGAACCTTTTGAACACTATGTTAAGAAGGTTACTGCAGGCGTTGTAAATGGCGACTACGATGAAGATTTAGTCTACCGCAAGCGGTTGCGCCGTAATTTGGATGACTATCAACGCAACGTGCCTCCTCACGTGCAGGCTGCACGCCGCTGTGAAGAACGCGGCTTGCCGACGCCCGGGCGGGGAGATTGGGTGGAGTACGTGATAACTACCATGGGCGCAGAGCCAGCTGCTAAGCCGCTGGCGCCGTTAGATTATCAACAGTATGTGGATCGTCAGCTTGAGCCGATTGCCGACGGGATTCTTGGCTTTGTCGGCGCCTCTTTCAAGGCGCTAACGGAGCAGCAAATGGATCTGTTCTAAATTACTGCTTTAACTACTCGCCAAAAAATGCTTTGCGCAATTCGCCATGTGCTTCACCTTCAAGGCGGGGGCCAAACTGTGAAACTACGCGCCCAGCGGCTAGGCTGGCAAATCGTCCAGCGGTTGGGAAATCTTCGCCTCGAGAGATCGCATACAAAAACGCCCCGGCGAACATGTCACCCGCGCCGTTCGTGTCGACAGCTTTCACAGGTTGAGATTCAACCTTGGTCAGTTCCTTGCCGTCATACGTGAGTGCGCCCTGTGCCCCTAGGGTGATCACGAAGGTATCGCAAACGTCTTTGAGTTTTTCAACAGCAACATCCAGACTGTCTGACTGCGCCCAGCCCAATGCCTCGTCTTCGTTGCAAAAGATCAGGTTCACCCGATCGCCAATCATTTCCACGATGCCATCGCGGAAAAACTCAACCATGCCCGGGTCGGAAAAGCTCAGCGAGGTTTTTACGCCTGCGGCTTCTGCGACTTCGCGGGCCCTGATCGCCGCTGCGCGACCGGTAGGTGAGGTAACCTGATACGCTTCTACATAGAGGTATTCTGAGTTGGCGATGGCGGCTTCATCAAGTTGCGCTGTAGAGAGCGTCTCACTAATGCCCAGAAAGGTGTTCATACTCCGTTCAGCATCGGGGGTAATCATTACTAAGCACTTACCCGTCGTGCCTGACTCTCGCTGGCCTGTAAAGCAATGATCGACGCCCGCAGCTTCCAGATCCTGCACATAAATATCGCCATCGCTATCATTGGCCACTTTGCAGCTCATGAAGGTTGGGCCACCAAATTGGGCGGTGGCTATCATTGAGTTGCCTGCGCTCCCCCCGCTGGCGTGCTTGGCTTTTACCAAATGGCCTTCGAGGTGATTGATTAGCTCGCTTTGTCTGGCTTCATCGACGAGGGTCATAAGGCCCTTGTCGACGCCCATTTGCTCAAGATCAGAATCGTCTACCTTGATTTCGGTATCGACCAGTGCGGCGCCAACGCCGTATGCAACATACTTCTTCATAGCTTAGTTCCAGAAAATATCGTTCGGCCGGCTATTATGCGGATTCGTAGTGCGATTGAAAGTGCTACTTCCCGCGATCGTTTGGCGCCTGATCGATGACTATCTGTGACTTTTTTTGCTATCGCCCTGTGCGAGGCACCAATTATCTTCGCGTGGTGTACACTTTCGCCCTATGAGCCGTGCCCTTAATGTTCTCGCAAAGATCGCCCTTGCCGCGCTGGTGTTGGCCGGTCTTTGCCTTGTCTACCTGGATGCAAGAATCACGGCAACCTTTAGCGACAAAATGTGGGAGTTGCCTGCCAAGGTTTTTGCTCGCCCGTTAGAGCTCTTCGTGGGTGCTCGGCTGTCACCCGATGATTTAGCCTATGAGCTGGGTGTTTTAGGGTACCGAAAAGTCCGCAACCCGAGTGGACCCGGCCAATACGCACACTATAAGCAGAAGTTTGATATCTATACCCGCGGGTTTGGCTTTCACGACGACGAGGAGCCCGCACGGCGTATATCTGTTTCGTTTCAAAATGAACGAATTGGCGCGCTGGGCGGCAGCAGCGCGGGTATCGATTTAATGCGGCTGGACCCAGTACAGATTGGCGGCATTTACCCGGTGCATGGCGAAGACCGTGTGCTGGTGCGCCTGGAAGACGTGCCCAATACCTTACGCGAAGGGTTGTTGGCGGTTGAGGACAGGCGCTTTTATGAGCACCGAGGAATCTCGTTCTCCGGAATCGCTCGCGCTGCCGTGAGTAACTTCCGTTCTGGACGGGTGGTGGCCGGGGGCAGCACGATCACTCAGCAGCTGGTAAAAAATTACTACCTGACACCTGAGCGGACCATTGTGCGTAAGCTCACCGAAGTGCTCATGGCTATGCTGTTGGAAATTCACTATGAAAAAGATCAAATTTTAGAAAGTTACGTTAACGAAATTTATCTCGGCCAAGACGGCCCGCGAGCTATCCACGGTTTTGCACTGGCAGCGCGGCACTATTTTGATGCACCGTTAGATCAGTTGAGCCTGCAACATCAGGCCCTGTTGATTGGGATGATAAAAGGGCCATCCTTATACAACCCGCTGCGCAATCCGGAGCGAGCGTTGGAGCGGCGTAACGTGGTTTTGGATGTCATGGCAGAGCAGGGCGTTATCTCGCAGGAGCATGCGATCGTAGCGCGAGCGATGCCCATTGGGCTGAACTTCAAGCGAGGTGTTCGAAATTCGTATCCGGCATTTCTTGATCTAGTGCGTAGGCAGTTGCGTCGAGATTACCGAGATGAAGATTTAACCACTCGCGGCCTCAGTATTTTCACCAGCTTCGATCCTTTGTTGCAGAGGCAATTGGAGCGCAGTACAGCGCAAGTGATGTTGCAACTTGATCCGGGTGCGGAACTGGAGACTTCCACAGTGGTGACGCGGTTTGATACTGGCGAGGTGGCTGCACTGACCGGTGGGCGCAAACCGCGTTTCGCTGGTTTTAATCGAGCACTGGACGCCCGGCGCCCGGCCGGCTCATTGCTGAAGCCAGCGATTTTTCTCACCGCGTTAGAGCAGCCCAAATATTATTCCCTAGCGTCGCTGGTGGAAGACGAGCCAGTGCGGGTAGAGCGGCCTGTCGGTGATCCCTGGGAGCCGCGCAATTTTGATCGTCAGCCGCATGGAAGTGTATTGCTTTATCACGCGCTCGCTCAGTCCTATAACCTTGCCAGCGCGCGACTGGGCTTGGAGGTTGGGTTAGAAAATATTATTGAAACGTTAACGCGTTTGGGCGTGACAGAGGGTGTGCCTAACGTGCCCGCGCTAACGCTGGGTGCGGGAGAATACTCGCCGCTGTCGATGGCAGCGATGTATCAATCGATCGCATCGGGCGGATTTCGAATGCCGCTGCGCAGTATTCGTGACATAGTGGATGCCGATGGCGAGCCGTTGCGGCGTTACGCTCTCGAATATGAGCGCACCGCGAGCTTGCAGTCTGTGCATTTGCTTCACTATGCATTGCGCGCGGTGGTGCGAGAAGGTACAGGCCGCGGCGTCTACCGCTATCTCGATAACGAGTTTGATGTAGCGGGAAAAACAGGGACAACTAACGAAGGCCGCGATTCTTGGTTCGCGGGTTTTTCAGGAGATTTGCTGGCAGTGAGTTGGATAGGTCGCGATGACAATGGCGGTACCGGGCTAACAGGAAGCAGCGGAGCGCTCCACGTGTGGGCCAATTTTATGGCGAACGCGAGTCAGCGGTCTTTGGCTTATCGGATGCCTGATGGGATTGAAACGCATTGGATAGATGAGCAAAGCGGCTATTTAACAGGTAAGGGTTGTCAGAATGCGCGTTTGTTACCTTTCGTGATTGGGTCTGAGCCATCGATGCGTGCGAATTGCTCTGACAGGAAACAGAGAGCTCGACTTAAGGATTGGTTCGAATCGTTGTTCGGCAGAGGCTCGTGATGAAGTTGGAATATGTGTGCTTATCGAAGGGTTTGCGTTTTATACAGAAAATTATTTTTGTCGTCGCTGTGACAGTGCTTCAAGCCTGTGCAGTCTATCAATTGCCCGGCCAGCAATCGGGCTACCCCAAAGAAGAACCCCGGCCTGATGAGCGCCCCTCCACAGAAGCGCCTTCAAAGCCATCCGGTCAGGTGCCGCAGACCCCGGTGGAAACTGCACCGCGGGTTCAGGAGCCCTCAGTGACAGCAGCGTACACGCCACTCTTGGCGAAAGCTGATGCCGCGACGGCTAGAGGGGATTATGAGCAAGCGCTCGCATTATTGGAACGCGCCCAGCGTATTGATCCCGATAACGCGCAAATTTATCTTGAGTTGGCGCGCACACATAGCGAGCGCGGCGATGCTCGACAGGCAGCGGCCACAGCTCAGCGTGGAATGTTGTATTGCGAAAATCCAGAGCAGTGTGATGCCTTGCGGAACTACCTATATTAGTAGGCTGCGTCAGTGGCTCAACGTTCTCGTGTCACCAGCTTAAAGCCATTTTCTGTCGGCTCGAATTCCAGAAACTGCGTAATACACGTCGGCGTGTCTCCCGCTGAGTGACTAACAAAAATAATCTGTGTGTCACTGTTTTGTGCAATGTGATCGATAGCGCGCAATATTAGCTTTCGATGATGACCATCCAAACCCAGCGTGGGCTCATCCAGCAACAAAATGATGGGAGATTTCACCATTGCCCTGGCTAAAAGAACCATGCGTTGTAAGCCAAATGAAAGGCCGTCGAAGCTAGCGCGGGAGAGCGCGGCGAGGCCGAGCGCATCCAGCCAGAGCTCTGCGCGGTCACGTTGCGTATCGCCCCAATCATCATAAAGTCCTATCGAATCAAAAAATCCTGAGACTACAACCTCCAGCACTTTCATATTGCGAGCGAAATTAAGGTGCAGTTGCGTATCCAGCTGCCCGTACTTTTGTTTGATATCCCATACGCTCTCGCCGCTGCCGCGCTTAATGCCAAATAGAGTAATGTCCTGGCCATACGCCTTGTGATTGTCGCCAGTAATGAGGCTCAGTAGCGTTGTCTTACCGCACCCATTTGGGCCCGCGAGGTTGCAGTGCGCGCCGCGCTCAAAAGTCCAATTAAGGTCGCGCAGAACCTTCAGATCGCCATAGCTTACGTTGACGTTGTGCATTTCAACGAGGGGGCCAGTGTCAGGCAGGGTGTAGGCGCGTGGTTCAGGTGGTGGCAGCTCGGATAGCGGTTGCCAGGGTGGGTTCATGAGTGCGGTGACGTTTTGATCCTTCAGAACGGTTTCGCGATGGTCGCAGGAAACAACTTCGCCTTCATTCAACACTAAGATATGGGTGATTCCTGTCGGGATGTCTTCAGCTGCCCGGCACAGCATAAGAATGTTTAGGCGTGTAGCTAGCAGTTCGTCGATGATTGCGCGCATCTGTTCTTGGCTCGCTCGGTCAAGACCATCCAGCGGGCTGTCGAGAATGAGTAGTGCGGGGTCACTCAGCAGTGCTTTTACCAGCAGGGCTTTACGCATTTCACCCGTTGAGATGAAGCGCAGGCCACGCTCAAGAATATGTTGCATTGCTAGGCGGTCGCACCATTCATGAAACTGTTCGGTGGGTTCTTCGCCTCCAAGAATAACTTCACGCACTGTTGTTCCTGGATCGCGCGCATCGGGCCTGAATTCTGAGTCGTCCAGTTTTTTGTCGCGAGCGCACAGCGCTTGCGCCTGTTCAAAGCAAACATAGGCGATGCCCTGCGCTTGCATGAAGTTGCTGCATGCCAATGTGCCCGAATAGTGTGTTGCCTGCCCTGACAGCACGCGAGCAAGGCTGGTTTTACCTGCGCCATTGGGTCCGAGGCATGCCCATTGTTGGTTTGCTTCAACTCGCCAGTGAATATCGTGCAGTGCTGGCAGTGCACGGTATACCAGGCTCACAGAGGTGAGGCTGAATAATTCCTGTTCCTGTGGTGAAGTTTCCTGCATCGTTACTTTGCTGCTCCCTATCCCGTTATACTACTGTGCCAAGAACACTATCACCCTAAGAATGCTGTTGAACGCTGGGAGACAATTTCCCAGCGATTTAGAAAAGGAAAAGCGTGCCTGTCTCTCTTTTGCAACTCATTGCCACTCGCCTGGCAGATCACAGGCCTAGCAAGCCACGTCTGCGGCCGCTGATGAAGCGCTCAGCGGTGGCTATGATACTGCAAGTACGCGAGGGTGAGTTGCATATTCTAATGATTAAACGCGCGGAGCGAGAGGGTGACCCCTGGTCAGGTCACATGGCGTTCCCGGGTGGTCGCATGGATAAAACCGATGCCAACGGCTTTGCGGTGGCAGTGCGAGAGACTTCGGAAGAAGTTGGGTTGCTACTGGGCGAGGGTGATGAATGTATTGGTAGGTTGTCTGACCTGAACGCGCGCTCCCGCAAACGATCTTTGGGTATGGCCGTTAGCCCGTTTGTCTTTCGCTTGGACCGAGAAGTTACGTTTACGCCTAACTATGAAGTCGCGGAAACTGTTTGGATCCCGCTCGAGTACATTTTGAATACCGACAATCGCGAAAAAATGAAGTGGAACTATAAAGGCATCGATATATCAGTACCCTGTTATCAATATCAGGGCTACTGTATCTGGGGGCTGTCTCTAATGATGCTCGACGAGCTCATGGATTTGGTTCAAGGTAATGTGAAGCGTCGCCCGCGGTGGCTGCGTTAGTCCTTGTGAGTCCCTGCTAGTGCGCGACCTGTTTGGATTTTTCTTTAAGAGAGCGTATTGCGGTTTTTGACCGGTGTTAGAGTGTGTTTTTCTTCATGGCTGTGTAGTGCCACAGATATGCCACGTTTTTTCGCCAAGTACATTGCTTTGTCCGCCTTTTCTTCCAGCTCCTGCTGCTGTCTTCCATCGATAGGATAAATGGCTACACCGATGCTCGCGCTAAATGTCAGAGGTTTTTGCCTCACTGAAAAAGGCTGTTCAATGGCTTCTGATAGTTTCTGCGCGATACGCATGACCTCTTCTGGTGATTTCACATCCTCTAGTACGGCAGCGAATTCATCGCCACCCAGACGAGCCACTAAATCTGTTTCTCGCAACGTGTTTTGTATTCGCTGAGCAACGGTTGCCAGCAGCCTGTCACCTACACCGTGTCCGTAGGTGTCATTGATGTTTTTGAAATTGTTTAGATCGAGAAACAGTAGCGCGGCAAGGTTATTTTGATCTGCGGCGCGCGTTAGCGCGGTACCGATTCGCTCGTCGTAAAAGCGCCTGTTGGGCAGCCGTGTAAGCTGATCGTGCGTGGAGAGGTGGCGAAGCTCCTCATTCGATAGCTGGAGATTGTGCCTGAGTGCTTTGTTCATTTCGGCGTAAATAATGATGATGCTAACCAGCGCTATGGCCATGGCGCTATAGGACAGCATCATAGCCAAGTTTTGATTCTCACTGGCGATGATCTGCAAAAAAGTAAAACCGGAGCGCTCGACAAGCAGTACGCCGATCCAAAATGCGAGTACCAAAGCACCCCAGGTGATGCTCAAAGTAATGCTGCCCACTAATCCGGCCATTGCCGGCACCATGATAAGCAGGTGATACGTTGGCGATGATGTTCCGCCAAAGAACAGACAGGCACCCGCAAAAGCGCAGGCGTAGATAGTCAGCAGGATGTTCAGCGCGATCATCCGGCTGCGTAGAAAACGTAATACCATCATGCTTAGCAGCACACCGGTGGCGGTGATCGCAAACAGAATATCGGCAGCGATGCGCCCATCCGGAGTCAGCTCGATGATAAGGGGGGTGACGACGGTGATGATAAGTACCGTCAGCAGCCAAAACGCGGTGGTCATTACCAGAATGCGTTGGCGGTACTGCTCTTCATCAGCATCGGCGAGCGATTTATCGCCTGTGCAGATTTGCACTAGCCAATGGAGGAATTGCTTGCCCTGCTTACTAAGCGAATACATAGCACCTGACCCCGAGCGTGATGCTTTCGGCCAAGTTATACACGATTTAGGCGTGCGAGTCCTACACTGGTGCGTCGCTGACGGTATTTATTCACCGTTTCTCAAGAAGGAGCGAGTGTCTAGCATGAGGTCGCGCAGTGCCGGGTCTACCTTTGTTGCTTGAGCCAGCGTTTCGATAGTTATGTTGCCCTTGATAAAAGCAGCGACCACGTCCAAAAGCACCGGGGACATTTTGGGTTCACGGACCCACCGGGGTGCTCCGACCAGATTGCCCGTGACATAGTTTTCGTCAAGCTTCAGCCAGTAGCCACCGCAGCTGGAAAGGGTGAAGTCACCGACTCGACCATAACTCACGTTGGGCGTTCCAGGGTCGAAGCCGTCTGGGGGCGTTTCGCGTATTTTGTGCAGCGCAAAGACCCATCGGCTGCCAGGTGGAAATTGCGCCGCGAGCGGTCGGCAGTAGTTGCGCGCTTTGAGCCAGACGCGAGTAGTCGCTGGGGTCTCGCCGGCGAGTATCTGTTCTGGCTGCAAGTCTATTGAATTGCCCTTTGTGCCAATAACCTGAGCGCTGAGCACGAGATCGCTGGTGGCCTGCACTTTTGCAAACGAGCCTTGCCACAGGCATTCGCAATCTGTGTCCAAGGCATCTTCTTCAGCGACCGCGACAACAGCGGCAGAAGCGTGCAACAAACAAAAAAGCAGTATTGGATACACAAGGCGCATAGTGAATTACTGCAACGCTTTGGCGGCCTCTATTGAAAAATAGGTGAGGATACCGTCGCAACCGGCGCGCTTGAATGCCATCAGAGATTCAAGCATCACCTCTTCAGAGGACAGCCAGCCCTGCTCGAATGCCGCTACGTGCATTGCGTACTCCCCGCTCACTTGATAGGCAAACGTGGGCGCCTGTAGCTCATCTTTGACGCGGCGCACGATATCCAGATAGGGCATGCCGGGCTTAACCATAATCATGTCGGCGCCTTCAGCTAAATCCAGTGCGCATTCGTGCAGTGCTTCGTTGCTGTTGGCGATGTCCATCTGGTAGTTGTACTTGTTGCCGCCGCCAATGTTTCCGGCAGACCCAACGGCGTCTCTAAAAGGGCCGTAGTAAGCTGAGGCGTATTTAGCGGAGTATGCCATCAACAGCGTATTGTAAAAACCGGCGCTCTCTAGCTCAGTCCGAATGGCGCCTATTCGGCCATCCATCATATCGGATGGTGCAATAACATCAGCTCCGGCAGCTGCGTGTGATGCCGCCTGCTTTACCAAAATCTCGGTTGTGGTGTCGTTAAGTACATAGCCAGTTTCGTCGATGATGCCGTCCTGGCCATGGGTGGTGAATGGGTCCAGCGCAACATCGGTTACGATGCCAAGCTCAGGCACTGCTTCTTTGACAGCGCGCACAGCCCGTTGGGCCAGGCCTTCGGGGTTGTACGCTTCTTCTGCAAGAAGGCTCTTATTTTCGCTTCCCACGACGGGGAACAGGGCCATTGCGGGAATGCCCAGTGCGTAAACTTCTTTGGCCTGCCTTACCAGTAAATCGATGCTGAGTCGTTCGATACCTGGCATAGAAGGAATGGCCTGGCGTTCGCCTTGCCCTTCTATGACGAATACAGGGAAAATAAAATCGGCCGGTGACAGCTGGCTCTCTCTGACCATTGCCCGCGAAAAAGCGTTGGCGCGCGTGCGTCGCATACGAGTTTGCGGGAATGGACCGCGGGCGCTAGAAAACGTCATAGTGTGCCTCTGTTACAGTTGTTTGAATGCAGTGGACGCTGCCGCAACGGTTTGTGCAATGTCTTCTTCACTGTGTGCGCTAGACATGAAGCCTGCTTCATACGATGCAGGCGCCAAATACACGCCATACTCCAGCATCAGGTGAAAGAATTGATTAAATGCCTGCGTATCACAGCTCATAACCTGTTGGTAATCAGTAATGCATTTTTGTTCCGTAAAGAATCCACCAAACATGGTGCCTGCATGGTTTGTGGTAAAGGGAACGCCTGCGTCAGCTGCTGCTTGCTCCAGCCCTGAGCATAGTTGCGCTGTGCGCGCGAAAATGGGCTCATAAAATCCGGCAGCCGAAATAATGTCTAGAGTTGCTAGCCCAGCCGTCATGGCGATGGGGTTCCCTGATAGTGTTCCTGCTTGATACACCGGCCCTAGCGGTGCAATGTGCTCCATAACCTCACGTTTACCACCGAATGCGCCTACGGGCATGCCGCCGCCAATCACTTTGCCCAATGTCGTGAGATCTGCTTCGATATTATAAAAGCCCTGCGCGCCTGCCAGCCCAAACCGAAAGCCCGTCATCACTTCATCGAGAATTAACAGCGCGCCGCTTGCATCACAAACTTCACGGAGTGTTTCAAGAAAGCCTGGCTCTGGCGGTATGCAGTTCATGTTGCCGGCAACCGGTTCAACAATAACGCATGCAACTTGATCGCCAAGTTTTGCAAACGCCTCTCTAACGCCATCACTGTCATTATAGGTGAGAGTCATCGTGTGGTCGGCTAGCGCTGCGGGCACGCCTGGCGAACTGGGTACACCTAGTGTGAGTGCGCCTGACCCCGCTTTTATCAGTAGCGAGTCGCAATGGCCGTGGTAGCAGCCCTCGAATTTTACGATGGTATCGCGGCCAGTGTAGCCGCGGGCCAGACGAATAGCGCTCATGGTTGCCTCGGTGCCAGAATTGACCATGCGCACTAGATCCATGTTTGGCATGATGGAGCAGATGCGCTCGGCCAGAGCAATTTCAAGTTCGGTAGGCGCACCGAAGCTCAGGCCTTTTTCCGATTGTTTAATGACCGCTTCTCGAACCAGTGGGTGATTGTGCCCCATTAGCATTGGGCCCCACGATAGAACATAGTCGATATACCGTTTGCCTTCACAGTCGTAGACATAGGCGCCGTCAGCGCGATCAATGAAAACAGGTGTGCCCCCAACCGCCTTGAATGCGCGCACAGGAGAGTTGACGCCTCCGGGTATGACTGTGCCAGCTTGCTGAAAAAGTTGTTCAGAACTGCTCATGTTTTTTTCCTAAATGTTGCGAAAGTACCGCAGCCGAGCCCCTCAAAAACCCAATATGCTAGAAGGGTTTCAAAACCGCTAGAAACACAATAGCGAAAAGGAAGAGCACCGGTATTTCGTTAAAGAACCGGAAGTATACGTGCCCGCGCTCTATGCGGTTTTCTCTCGCCATGTTGACGTAACTGCCGCAAATAAAATGGTAAAACACTAAAAAGACAACGCCGCCCAGCTTTAACCACATCCAGGGCGCGTTGAGGTAGTAGCTGGCGTTTTGCAGTATCAATGCCACGCCAAAGCCAATCGCTAAAAACATCAGGGGCGTGACAAAGCGGTACAGCTTACCAGCCATCATAGCCAAATGTTGTTTCACTGCTTCGTTCTCGCTGCCCGCATAATGCACGAGAATTCGCGGCAGGTAGAAGATGCCCGCAAACCAGCACACTACGAAAATGATGTGTAAGGCTTTAAGCCAAAGCATGTTTCTGTTTTTCCTCTGTCAATTCGGCATGCCGGTAGCTCAACGATGCACTATTAAAGCACATTCCCGACGGTGAATTTCTCGATACTTTCTCTTGTAACAACGCCATGCAGAATGCGTTTTCCCGTGTTTGCACTGCGGCCATAGACGGCGACTGCTTCGGTGGTTTCATTTTTCATGGTATCAAGCGCCTGTCTTAACGTCGCCTCAAGAGGCACCTCTGCAATAGTGAATCGGCGGATATCTGCATCAGTGACGTCAACGCTTTCTGCTTCGTTCGGTTCGGTAGCAAGAAGCCATTCGAGTAACTGTGAACCATCAACGAGATAGAGGTCGACTTCGTCTCGCGCAATCAAACACCAGGTGGGTTTGAATTCTATGAGTGGCTCCATGTCGGCCGTAGTGATAGTGCAGGGCGCTCTCACGATGCGCGTATCCATCGTCGAGTTCACGTCGGTGCGGTGTAGCAGTCGATTCAACGGATTGTCGCTGACCTGTCTTTGCAATTGTCGCAATGCGCTCTGGTGCGCGGACGGTTGGCGCAGTACGCCAGAGTTCGTCAGTGTTGCTATTACAATCGCGAGCATGGCGGCCATGCTAATGTTGATGGTTTGCGTCAATTCGATAACAGCGAGAATAGCGGCCAGCGGGGCATTGAGCACCGCGCCCATAGCTGCGCTCATGCCAATCACAATGTAGAGAACGGGGTCTGCTGCAATATTGGGTGCAAATGTGACAGCTGCCGCGCCGAGAGCGCCGCCCATACAGGCGCCAATCATTAGGTTAGGGCCAATCAAACCAATGGGCATACCCACACCACAACTTACCGCAGTTGCCAGCAACTTGGTGACTGCGATGATCAGCAGCGCGCTGAGTGCCAGTTTTCCTTGCAGGGCTAGATCCAGTGTGTCATAGCCCATCCCGAGAATTTCTGGCACCCAATACGCCAGTGAGCCGGTTAATACGCCCGCGATTCCAAATCGCACCAATACTGGCCAGTGAGAAAGCTTCGCCGCAGATTTCGAAATGTGAATGAACAGGCCGGCAGAAAGCCCGCAGCACAAGCCCAGCAACATGATGAAGGGGATTTCTTTGAGCGAATTGAGTTCGAGTGCCGGCAAATGAAACAGGCTCATGCCATCGGCCATGCTGTGTGTTATGACTGAGGCTGAAACAGCAGCCAGCATCACCGGAATAAAACCAACGACAGTGTATTCAGCGATAATCACTTCCATCGCAAAAATGACGCCAGCCAACGGCGTTTGAAAGGCGGCTGAAATACCGCCAGCTGTGCCACAGGCAATAAGCATGCGCAGACTGTTGTTGGGCAAATGCAGCCACTGGCCCAGCAGGCTATTGACGGCGCCACCCAGATGGACACCAGGCCCTTCGCGTCCGCCAGACTGCCCTGTCGCCAGCGCGAACACGCCGCCGAAAAACTGCACCAAAGCGTTTTTGGCGGGCAGAATGCCGTAGTGTGAGTGCATTCGGCTGATCACGTGCACGATGCCGGTTTCGCGGTTGTGTGGCTTGACTAGCGTGAAGAACAATCCCAGTACAATGGCGCCCCCTGCAGGTAAGGCGAAGAGCATGATACGTGGCAGTGATTCAAACCCCTCTCCGCCGTTGGTTACCCCCCAAAGCTGGCCCGCCTCGCGGATTGCCAATTCGAAAAGTAAAACGGCGACACCCGAGGCCGCCCCGCCCAAAATACCCAGCACAGCATAGGCCAGCACTGATTCATAGCTGGTTAGCCGCCGCCTGTAGGCTGTAAAAAGCTTGCGTGGCCCCCAAAGCAATTGGGTTCTCCCCTAGTAAAAATTTAATATTACCAGTTATCTTCGCGGCCATTGCTTTTATACTAGCCGGCCCCGCGCTAACGCAGATCTTTTAGGGCGAAGCAGTCAGCGGGCAGGTTCAACGAACAGCGGAATGTTTCTCATGGTTAGGGTAGGGATAGTAGGTGGTACCGGTTATACAGGCGTAGAGCTTCTGCGCCTGCTGGCAACGCATGAGCAAGCTGAGGTGAGTATTATCACTTCGCGAGCAGAAGCAGGCCGCCGTGTGGATGATCTCTTTCCGAATCTGCGAGGCCTGTATGAGCTGACATACACTGAGCCCGACGTGTCGGCTCTGGCCGCTTGCGATATCGTCTTTTTTGCCACACCGCACAACGTCGCAATGAATTTGGTGCCCGAGCTTATCGCGGCTGGCGCTCGTGTGATCGACCTTTCTGCCGATTACCGGATACGAGACGCACAGCTCTGGTCGCAGTGGTATCAAGAAGAGCACGCCAGCCCCGAGCTACTGGCTGATGCGGTGTATGGTTTGCCTGAAGTGAATCGCGCCGCCATTGCGACAGCGCAGCTTGTCGCGTGTCCAGGGTGTTATCCCACGTCGGTGCAGCTTGGTTTTATTCCACTGCTGGAACAAGGCTTGATCGATACTTCGCGGTTAATTGCCAGTTCAGCTTCGGGTGTAAGCGGTGCAGGTCGTCAGGCCAAGGTTGATAATTTACTCAGCGAAGTGGCCGATAGCTTCAAGGCCTATGGTGTGGGTGGCCACAGGCATTTGCCGGAGATAGAACAGGGGTTGTCAGACGCCGCAGGCAGTGCCGTTGACGTGACCTTCGTTCCGCATTTATTGCCTATAGTGCGCGGTATTCATTCGACGCTTTTTGCCACTTTAAAGGATGGTGCTCCAGATCTGCAGGCTTTGTTCGAAGAGCGCTATGCGCAAGAGCCATTCGTGGATGTTCTTCCACAAGGCGTTCTTCCGCAGACCAGAACAGTGAAAGGCGCCAATCGCGCGCAGCTGGCAGTGTCTGTTCCGCAGGGCAGAGACACTGTGGTAGTCATGGTTGCCATTGATAACCTGGTCAAAGGCGCCTCGGGCCAGGCAGTGCAGAACATGAATATCATGCTAGGGCTTGATGAGCAGGCTGGCCTGCGACAGGTTGGGTTGTTGCCTTGAGGTCTGATGCGGGCTCGTTGAGCCGTCGATACGGCGCTAGCCGAGGCCCGTGGAAAACTGTGATGGGTGTGGGCTTACTGCTTCTGGCGATTGTCGGCGCCTACAAAGCGGGTTACAACGCGGCGGGCCAGGCTCACAGTGAAGGCGAGGGTGCAGCTGCAGACGATACTACCGCGTTGGTGGATTCGGTTAGTGATGTTCCGTCAGAAATAGACACCTTGCGCAACGCGTTAGAAGTAGAGCGTAAGCAACATGAACTAGACGAGCGCGCGTTGGAATTGGTGCGCAGCGAGATCGCTGCGGGGAGCGCAGATCGCGCGGCACTCCAGGAGCAGCTGCGATTTTATCGCGCGTTAATGGCACCTGCCAGCGTGAAACAGGGCGTTAGCATTCGCCCTCCACAATTGGTTTTAAACAAAGCGTCTGGCAACGTCGCGTTCAGTGTCATAGTGCAACAAAAAGCCACCAAGCATCAGAGAGTAAAGGGTGAGCTTACCGTGCAGGTGAAGGGAATGTTTGCCGGGCAGGAAGTGTTTTATCCCGTTTCTGAATTGACTGATCATTTAAGCGAAGAAGAAGTAGAGCTTCAGTTTCGCTACTTTCAGGCGCTTGAAGGTGAGCTGGCTTTACCAGAGAATTTTGAGCCTTTAGGGTTGAAGGTGACTGCGCAAATCACCAAACCGAAGAAAGTGTTGCTAGACGAAACCTTCCCCTGGAAGCTGCAAGAACGATTCACGCATGTTGGGAACTAGATATGTTGGGAAGTAAGAAATCGCGGGGCGGTAGCTCCGGGAGCACAACGTTAATTTCGCACGACACGATTGTTGTTGGCGATGTTCATTTTTGCGGCAATCTCGATGTTGAGGGCCTCGTGCAAGGCAACATTATCGCTGAACCCAAAAAGGATGCTTTGGTGCGGGTTATCGGTAAAGGCCGTGTCGAGGGCGAAATACGTTCACCGTGCGTAGTCATTAACGGCGCTGTCAAAGGCAACGTTCACTCTACTCAGCAGCTGGAATTGGCCGCTAAGGCCAATGTTGAGGGAGATGTGTACTACGCGCTGGTTGAAATGGCGGCTGGATCGGCAGTGAACGGCAGCCTTACGCATATTGATTCTGAGGCTCAAAACCAGCCCGATGAAGCGTCTGCTGCCGGCACTGAGAAACCCTCTAGACCTGAATTAGATTCAAAGTCTAAACCAGCGGCCAAAAAGAAAGCTTAGGATTCCCGCAGATTCAGTCGATGGGCTCATTGGCGGTTCACGGGCGAAATGCCCCCCCGAATGCGCGGTTAGGCCCTATAGTTGACTAATTTACTAGGTTTTATCATACTTGGTGGCCGTAGAGGTAACAGGCGCCTTGCGCTGAATTCGGAATTGCACAATGACAGCAGCAGAGACATTTGACCCTTCAAAGATTCACCTGAGCACCAGCGCAGTTAAAAAGGTGCGTGATCTGGTCACAGAGGAAGAAAACGACGAGTTAAAACTGCGGGTTTTTATTACCGGTGGCGGCTGTTCGGGGTTTCAGTACGGCTTCACATTTGATGAGTTAGCAGCCGAAGACGACGCAATCTTTGAAGATCAGGGGGTAACGGTAGTGGTGGATCCAATGAGCTTTCAATACCTGGTTGGCTCTGAGGTTGATTACACTGAGGGCTTGGAAGGCTCGCGCTTCGTGATCAAAAACCCTAACGCAAGCACTACCTGTGGTTGCGGTTCTTCCTTTTCTATCTAGCGTGATTCGCAAGATCATGCGTCTGTTTCTCGCAGGCGCTTTCCTGGTTATGTCTGTCTCTGCATTACACGCCCAAGCTGAAACAGCTTCCGCTGATCAACTTTATGTGGTCGATATCGAGCTGCAGACGGCGGATGAGTTTTACGATCTGCTGAGCCGCGCTGAGCAATTGTTAGTTGAGGGGGCTTCTCTTGCGACTAATGAGGCCAAGGTTAGCTTCGTCCTACACGGGCCGGTGTTGAAAAATCTGTCTCGAGAGGACTATCTGGCGAATAAAAAATTGGTTGATCTAGCCGCCTCGCTGTCAGCCATGGATGTTATCGAAGTAAAAGCCTGCCGTGCCTGGATGCGCCACAATGGTATGGAGGAGGCGCAGTTATTGCCCTTCGTCGAAACGGTTCCCTATGGCCCCGGCGCCGTGAAGGCCATGTTACAAAGTGAGAACTACACTCGGTTCTAGCACATCGGCTGCATACTTTTGGTGTGCCGACTGTTAGCCGGGGTAAATGCCGCCAAGAACGCGCAACCCGCATGCGCCGGTAACCACTGGTGCGTTGCCCGGTAGTTTGTCTAAGCATCGCGAAGCTAACCAAGCAAATGCCATAGCCTCCACCCAGTCTGGATCAATGCCTATTGCGGAAGTTGTAGCAACGGTTGAGGTTTTAGTTCTGTGCATTATTCTATTTCTAAGATCATCATTGTGAGCGCCGCCTCCGCATAGGTAGATCTCGTCAATACTAGTCTCACACTGATTGATTTCATTGGCGATTGTAAGCGCTGTGAATTCGGCAAGCGTGGCCTGCACATCAGCGGCATCCATAGCTGGCAGCTGGCTTAATTTATCTTCGAGCCACGCCAGATTAAAATGCTCTTTACCGGTACTTCGCTTCCCTGTGAGCGTGAAGTAGGGATGCTCCAGAAGCTTTTCTAGCAGCGGAGTTTGCACATTACCGGATGCGGACCAGTTTCCGCCTCGATCAAAGCGTTGGCCTAGGGTTTGGTTTATCCAACCATCCAGTAGCGTGTTGCCGGGGCCAGTGTCTAATCCCTGCACTAGGTTTTCCCCTTGCAGAAAGCTGACGTTCGCGATTCCGCCAATGTTCACAATTGCGCGATTAGAATTAGCATCGCTCATGGTTGCAGCATGGAATGCCGGAGCAAGTGGTGCGCCCTCACCGCCGGCTGCGATGTCGCGGCGTCGAAAATCAGCAACGGTGGTGATGCCGGTGACTTCGGCGATTGTGTTTGGGTCGGCTATTTGCAGTGTGAAGCTGCTGTCGGGCTTGTGTCCTCCAGAGGGGGGGCGGTGGCGAACAGTCTGCCCGTGGCTGCCGATGGCGGCCACAAGCTCTGGGCTAGTCTTCGCTTTTTCCAAAAGTGCCAGCGTTGCTCGGCCAAAAAGATGCCCAAGGGCACGATCCAGTGCGCCTAACAGTTCAATCTCCTCTGGCCCGGAAGCGCTCAAATTCACAATCTGTTGCCGAACCGGCTCGGGAATAGAGTGTTCGTGGGTCGTCAACAATTCAATGGAGTGATCGGTGCTGCGCACTAAGGCAGCGTCGATACCATCAATGCTGGTCCCCGACATCAGTCCTACGTAGAGCCTGCTGTTTGCGTTCAAGCTACGGTTTCGAGTTGTCGGTGCGTGAATCGCTCATGGCGACAGTTGTTTCGCTGCGTAGAGCGGCGAGTTGATTAGTTGTTGGGTCAATAGCTTCTCTAAATCGCGCTAATTCGCTGCTGGGTAATGATTTCGCCTTGGGCAGCTTTTTGTGGATTGTTCGAGGATTGCGATGCACGCCATTCATCAAAAATTCGTAATGAAGATGTGGGCCAGTTGCTGCACCTGTGGATCCAACGGTTCCTATCACTTGGCTTTGGTCAACACGCTGCCCCTTCTTCACAGAGCGTCGATTTAAATGCAGATATTTGGTGACATACTTTTCGCCGTGCTGAATAACAACGTAATTGCCGTTGGACTTACTGTATCCTGAACGAGTAACTCGACCATCGCCTGCTGCGAACACCGGTGTACCACGCGCTGCTGCATAGTCTATGCCACGATGTGGGCGATTAGTTTTGTAAATTGGGTGCCTACGTCTGGGGTTGAAGTTTGAACTGATGCGTGTGAAATCAACTGGCGCCATTAAAAAAGCCTTCCGCATACTCACGCCGTCTTCGTTGTAGAAGCTGGTGTGGCCATCTGCATCGGTGTAGAGATAGGCGTTAAACGTCTCGCCCCGATTCGTGAATGATGCGGCAACGATTTCACCGTCGGACATTTTTTCGCCGTCCAGGTAAAGCTCTTCGTAGATGAGATGAAAGGCATCACCACGTCGCGGATCCAAAATAAAGTCGATGACGCCGCCAAAGATGTTGGCCAATTCCATAATCACGTTTTGCGATAGGCCAGCTTCCTGGCCAGCCAAAAACAGCGAGGAGTCGATAACGCCTGAAGCCCAGGCTTGGCGCCGCTCCGGCTCGCGTTTTTCCAGCTGTGTCTCGTAGCCGTCTTCGGTCTTACGATAGATAACCGTCTCTAACGCTGAGCGCTTGTGTTTTATCGCTGACAATAATTGATTTTCATCGGCCTGAAAGGCAATTGTCTGGCCAGGGAATATGCGTTCCAGGCGCTTGCCATCGGTGGCTTTATTCACAACGTCATAGACGTCTCTTGTGCTGTATCCGGCGCGCTTGAAAATCAGAGAAAGATTGTCGCCTTTACGAACTTCTTCTTCGATCCAGGGAGCTTCGGGTGGAGGGAAATCAACTAGCTCTGGCTCGGAGCCGTTTGCGGCGGCGAGTAATGATTGGGGCGCGGCCATGTCGGGTGTTGGAGTGGTGCCCGCTGTCACGTTGGATGACAGGCTCAGCTCGACAGGCTGTGGCCCGGGCGGTTCGGCAGCGTTGCTAAACATCAGGCTTACGCCGAGCGCAGTAACGCCAGCCAATGCAAGGCATGCATTGCGCAAAGAAATAGTGCCGCCAGGTAGCGAACCAGGTCGCTGGCGTGTTGGGGTCGCCCCGCGTGGGCGTTTAAGTATTGGCATTGCCCGAAATACTAGCGCATAGTTTTTTGTCGAGTATATAAAAAAAGACATATTTCGACAGTTGGTAAGATTACCATCGCTTGCAATTGGGCAGTGGTGTTGTATCTTTCCGGCCCTTCGCCCCTTACCTTTGATTTGTGGGCTATTTATTAGGCGATGTGCCGCCAGGAATCCAGTAATGAGCAGTGCTTTACTAAATGATCTACAAGCGCGAGGTTTGATCTTCCAGATTGCGGGAGAAGATGATCTTCCTGCATGGCTGGATGGGGGTGTACGCACGCTGTATTGCGGGTTCGACCCAACCGCCGATAGTCTGCACATCGGATCTCTAGTGCCTTTGCTGATGTTGCGCCGATTTCAGCTAGCAGGGCATAAACCTTTAGCACTTGTTGGGGGCGCTACCGGAATGATAGGCGACCCAAGTTTTAAAGCGGATGAGCGCCAGCTCAACACTGTTGATGTGATACAGGGTTGGGTTGAGAAAATCCGTGTACAGGCTTCCCAGTTTTTAGACTTTGACGCGGGCGAGCAATCTGCTGAGGTTGTGAATAACCTCGATTGGACGCAGAACCTTGACGTGCTCTCTTTCCTGAGGGATGTGGGCAAGCACTTTTCAGTTAATGCAATGGTGCAAAAAGAATCGGTGAAGCAGCGAATAGAGCGCGATGGCAGCGGTATCAGCTTCACTGAGTTTACTTACATGATTCTGCAGTCTTACGATTTTTCGGTATTGAACGAGCGCTTTGGCTGTTCCCTGCAAATAGGTGGTTCTGACCAGTGGGGGAATATTACTGGGGGTATAGACCTTACGCGTCGCTTGCACGGTAATCAGGCTTTTGGCCTCACCATGCCGCTAATCACCAAGTCCGATGGCACCAAATTTGGCAAAACCGAGTCGGGTACGGTCTGGCTCGATGCTGCCAAAACATCTCCCTACGCGTTTTACCAATTTTGGCTTTCCACGTCCGATGACGACGTTTACAAGTTCCTGAAGTACTTTACCTTTCTTGAGGTGGCGGCGATCGATGAAATTCAGGCCGCGGATGGCGCCAGAGAGGGTCGGCCAGAAGGGCAGAGCATACTCGCAGAGGAGGTGACGCGCATAGTACACGGTGAAGAGGGGCTTGCGGCTGCGAAGAGAATCACCCAGGCCCTGTTTACTGGTGCATCCGGAGATCTGACCGAGGCCGATATGCGTCAGTTGCAGCAGGATGGCCTGCCTGCATCGAGCTTGGATCGCAGCGCATTCCCCGAAACGATTACTCAGGCTTTGACTGAAGCTGGAATGGCAGGCTCTGGCAAGCAGGTTAAAGATGCGTTGGGAAGAGATGCAGTGTGGGTGAATGGCGTGGTCGTTGGCTCCGACCAAAATGCAAAGGTTGCCGAAGTTTTTGGCCCTCAAAACGCAGCTTTTGGTGAGTTTTATCTGGTAAAGCTGGGTAAGAAAAAATACCACCTCTTCGATATAAGGTAGCGCCATTTGCCCGCCGATCCGGTCTTGGCGGCTAGTTTCCTTGCTTCTACAAAATCTTTCTGAGTTTCAAATGCTTGCGAATCCTCACGCATGCTCGCCCGAACGATAAAAAACGCTCTCGGGAGCGATATTTTAGTTGCCACGAAGGCCCCCGTAGGTATAATGCGTCTCCGCGGTTGGGGTGCGCCTCACCGTTTTCTGCGTCCGAGCGACGTCAGAAGCTATTTAACAATACGATGAAGACAGATGTGTGGGCACTTGTTGGGGGAATAGTCACGACTATTCAGACACAACAAGTGACTCATTAATTCATTAGTAATTTTTGAATTTCGAATTGTGTCTGAGCCTTGGATTTTGAGTGTTGAAGTGGGGTTAACCACGTAAACACTCCCTCCAGAAGGCATTGATTGAAGTAGCAGGGGCGGCTTGCCGTCCTCTGCCTAACGCCAGTTGATGTCCGATTGAGGTAAAACATTATTAAACTGAAGAGTTTGATCATGGCTCAGATTGAACGCTGGCGGCAGGCCTAACACATGCAAGTCGAGCGAGAAAGCACTTCGGTGCGAGTACAGCGGCGGACGGGTGAGTAACGC
>JBGCFE010000133.1:0-4477 GCA_045106775.1 Halioglobus sp. | reverse complement strand
TGTACGCAGCCGTAGGGCGTTAGTATCGACCACGCCATATTGGTGAAGCGACGCTGAAAAAAGCCTGACACAAACTCGACGATGAAATGTTCCGGCTCAAACCAGGCAACATATCGCGGCTCTTCTTTTTTACAGCACGGTTCTTTCACAACCAGCTCTGTGTCACTCGGCTCTTTAGCGCCTAATTCACCCGACGCCGAAACACTTCGAAAGCGCACAAAAGCCTTCATTTTGTGTGCGTCTCGGGCTACGGCCTTGGCATATCGATGGAGTTTTACTACTTCTGGATCAGATGCGAGATCGAGTAGATGCGGCTGCCTGTGCAGAATACGCCAGGCCACAGAATACAGCAGTGCCCACCGATCAGGATTACGATGACACGCAGCCGCACGGCCCAGCTGCACAAATTCGCTGGGTATTTTCACGCAGGACATTTTACCGGCAGTCTCGCGACGCTTAGCGTACCGCGTATCACGGTTATCATCCTGCGAGCCGTCCTGCCAGCCATCCTGACTGCCGTTCTTCAACGATTTATCCGCTAGCCACTCGCACGCATGTGGTTCAATGCCTCTTTGTAAAGGCATACGGGCCTCGTTCCGCCAAGCCTCAAAGGAAGGGAAAAACGTAAGGGTTTTCACCTGACCAGAGGTATCGGGCGTAGAAAAAAGCGAATCTTGCTCCATCAAACAACTCTTTGCCTGTTGTGCTTCAGCGAGCTAGCCAAAGAGCGCTAACTGCTCAGCGGGCGCGGCAAAACGGGCGTGCAGCTTGTCGCTGCTCTCGTCTAATCGATGTGGCGCATAACCCGTGCAGGCAATAAACGGTAGCGCGCGCTTTACACCTGCCCTCAACGCCACCAGATCTTCTAGCCGAATTTTCTGCCAACGGCGTATCTCCAATAACCTGGTGACTGTTTTCAAGCCCAAGCCAGGAACGCGCAGCAACTGCTCTTTAGACCCACGGTTAATATCCACCGGAAACTGCCCACGATTGCGCAGGGCCCAACCCAACTTAGGGTCTACATCCAGCGCAAGCATGCCTGAACCAGCGCCCTGCTCTGCCACAATCTCTGAGTGATCGAAGCCATAAAAACGCATCAGCCAATCAGATTGGTAGAGCCTGTGCTCGCGTAACAATGGCGGAGGCTGCGGACGCAAAGTGCTGGCCGCATCGGGAATGGGGCTAAACGCTGAATAGTAAACCCGCTTAAGCCCATAGGATGAATACAGCTGTGCTGATGTCTGTAAAATTCTGGCGTCATTGGTGGGCTCTGCCCCAATGATCATTTGCGTAGACTGCCCAGCTGGAGCGAACGTTGGTACCTGCTTGCGGAGTTTTCGGTTACCTGATTTTTTTGCTTCTTTCGCCGCCTGCGCTACTTCATCGGTGCGCGTTTTGATTCGCGCCATGGATAGCTTGATAGTGCGATGATCTTTTTCAGGCGCCAATTGCTGTAAACCCGTTGCCGTAGGTAGCTCAACGTTAATGCTGAGCCTGTCGGCGTACTTACCTGCGTTGGCTAGTAGCTCGCCATCGGCATCCGGGATTGTTTTCAGATGAATGTAGCCGCGAAAATCGTGCACTTCACGCAGGCTTCGCGCCACTTCCACTAACTGCCCCATGGTGTAGTCAGGCGACTGAATAACGCCCGAGCTGAGAAACAGGCCCTCGATGTAGTTACGTTTGTAGAAATCCAGCGTTAAGCGCACCACCTCTTCAGGGGTGAAGCGCGCGCGAGTCACGTTCGAAGAATTACGGTTTACGCAGTAGCTACACTCATACTGGCAAAAGTTGGTGAGCAAAATTTTGAGTAGCGAAATACAGCGGCCGTCGGGTGCGTAGGCGTGACAAATGCCAGACCCTTCAATGGAGCCTACACCGCTGCCACCCAGAGAGTTTCGTTTTTGGCTACCGCTAGAGGCGCAGGACGCGTCGTATTTCGCGGCATCGGCGAGTATTTCGAGTTTTTGCTTGAGCTCCATCGCGACAAAATACCAAATAACTGTATATCTATACAGTTATTATTTTACTCAACACAAGTCAGCCACGTTAGCCGCTGCGCGGCTTCAGTACTTTCGTTTAGTTGGCGTCAGTATATTTTACGAATAGAGTGAACAAACGCGCGTAAGTCGTTGACTCTAGGTGAATGGCCTAAAACTTGCTGTGCTTAACGCACAAAGATAAAGGAACTATCACATGTCTAAAACTCTCAACTCTCCGGCCGCCAAACACGCCCTATTTTTGATTGCTTCAGCGTTCCTGGTGGCGGCTTGCTCACACCCCCTTGAAATTACTGGCGAAGGAGACATTTTGTCTGCGTCGGGTGAGCGAGACTGCCTGCTAGAGGATTTTCAGGGGGCGCAGAGCAATTGTACCGAGAACTTAGTCTTAGGCGGCTATGGCGAAACCTACTTCGCCGTTGCACGCCCTGGTTGGGAGTTCAGTGGTTGGGAAGGCTATTGCACCGACACCGACACCGACACCAACGAGTGCAGCTTCAGCGCTACAGCCGGGCAGGTGTTTTCGTTCTGGGGAGTGACCGTGCCCGCGCTTGTGGCCACCTTCGCACCTGAAGAGGTACCCGATTTTGTTATCGCCAATGGCCTTGAATGGTATCAGCCCTCACTCTTTGGCAACTTGTCATGGAATGACATTAACACCGCATGCCCCGCTGGCGTCTGCGCAGGCACTCTCAATGGCCAGGATATGACGGGCTGGACCTGGGCTAGCGTTCCAGACCTTGATGCGTTATTCAATTCTTACATAGGCTTCGCCGCACTGCCCACGTTCAGCTACACGCAAGCGGGCTCGCCATGGGCCCCGGCCTTTTTTGCCGATGGTTGGGCGCCTACCATTGTAAACAGCTCCGCTGGCTTTATCAGCATTTCTGGCTGGTCTCGCAATGCATCGGCTGGCAACTTTGCGCTGCAGGCGTTTCTTAAAGACGAAACTAATGCCACCGCATTCGACATTGTTTCTAACAGCGGCACTGCAGATAGAAACGTTAGCCGAGCATCGTTGGGCGCGTTTTTTTATCGAGAGCTACTACCTTCAGTGCTAATTCAAAATCTCTAGGGATTTATCACTCTCAAGGAACTGAGAATGCTGTCATTTAAGAAACAAGTGGGCATGCTTGCAAAGGCGCTCTTCGCTGTCATTCTGGCGTTTGCCTTCATTCAACCTGCTTCAGCCCTTGTCATTACCGAAGATGCGACCGCTAGAGGCTGGATAGAACAGAGCGGCCGGCCCTTTGGCGGAGACGCTGATAGCAACTACATCGTCGGCAACTGCGGCTTTAATGATTGCAGGGTCGGTGAATATCGACCATGGTTCGAGTTTGAGATTCCCAGCTTTGCTGGAATGCTCACCTCTGCAGTTCTTTTGATTGACTCGGAGTCAGTTCAGCTCTTTCAAGGGCCGTCATTGACCGTCAACTTTGCCTCTCTGGATCCAGGTTTTGAGTTTGCAGAGATCGGTAATGGAAACCTGTATGCAACTCGAACCTACCGGGCTACAGACGAGGAAGTTGAAGGTGTAGCAATCTCGCTTTCTGCCGAAGCTTTAACTGATATTGCAGACAACATGGGTGCTTCATTCCTCATCGGTGCGCGCGCATCTTCAGGGGCTGAATTTGGTGGTCAATTACCAAATCAATTGGTTTTTGGGAACTCCGGTGGACGAGTGGCAGGTTCGACAAGACTCCAACTAACTATCTCTGATCCTTCCCCAATGCCACTCGGATCAACAATGGTGCTGTTGTTGCTGGGCATTGCTGGGGTCAGCGCGTCAAGGAAAAAGGCGCACTCAGACGATAGACGGGGATTCAACCACTGACTCGCTGGCCTTGCGTATCGTGTTAACTAGGCGCTTGCTAACGACCAGATGCTGACGTTCTGCCAATTGAAGAGCACTCGATGCAGCGCCCTATAGTGACTCCAGGGGCTTCACCATCTCCAATACACTATCGTCTGCCGTTTTTGTTCAGATGCGAAGCGCTCCGTTAATGGCGGTCGCTTTTATGATCATCACTGAGATAGCTGCGGCTGTGATCGGTCTCACTCGCATCAAATAGAGGAAAATGCAGAATTAAATGAGGTGAGAGTGAGGCTCTCCTAGCCTAACGGACACTTGTGATCAGAGACTGGACTTACCCCAAGTTTAGGGTATGAAAAAGCCAACGATCGAATTCCCAGATCGCTACAAAGCGAAGCTTGGTCGCGCAATCATAAGCTTGTTGAAATTTTTGAAAATGGAGGCTCGGGTCGGAATCGAACCGGCGTTGACGGATTTGCAATCCGCTGCATGACCACTCTGCCACCGAGCCTATAAGGGGGGTAGGAAATTTGAAGCGGGAAACCGCGATCGAATCGTCGAGGCTACGCGCCCCGCCACAACCATGCCAAGGCTGCGCTCTACCAACTGATCTTTCCATTTGCAAAAATTGGAGCGGGAAACCGGGTTCGAACCGGCGACCTCA
>JBGCFE010000132.1:0-8002 GCA_045106775.1 Halioglobus sp. | reverse complement strand
GATAAGAACTACGGCGGTTTGTTTATTTTATGGGATCGGCTGTTTGGCAGTTTTCAGGAGGAGCTGGCCGAAGAGCCGGTGGTGTTTGGCATTCGTGGCCCACTAAAAAGCTTCAACCCAATGCGAGCCTTGACCCACGTGTACATAGACATGGCGCGTGACAGTTGGCGCACGAAACGCTGGAGCGACAAACTGCGCGTTTGGGTGTCCCGCACGGGTTGGCGACCACAGGATGTTGCCGAACAGTATCCCCGCGAGAAAGCCGATCTGGCGACTTTTGAGCGCTACGATCCACAGGTGCCGCGCGTTGTGTTGGTGTATGCCATTGTTCAGTTATTGGCGATTATTGTCGTTTTGGAATTGATGCGAGCCAATAGTCTTCAATATTGGGAAGGCGTAGCGCTGTGGGCTTGGCTGATGCTAACGGCGGTAACCACCGGCCTGTGGTTGGAGGGGGCGCAGCGGCGTGATGCATCAAGAATACTCAGCTGGGAAATGCTGCGTTTGTTATTGCTTGTAGTAATGGTAATGGTAATGGGTGGTGCGCACTTAGGGGTAACGGGCTTCTATGTAGCCGGTTGTTCTGTTTTTTTGTTGTTTATGCGCCAGTTGAAGGCCCCGCTTAATAACCAAGCTTTGATGTAGAAAACAGCGCTCTAGCAGCGACACTGCCTCGCTAGACGCTGGGCATGTTGCGAACACGCCATAGCGCAAACAAACTGAACACAGCAATTGAAGCATCCACTGTCAGGCGCAGTCGGTATACAGGGTCGATTGGTTGAAGTGTCGACCAAATGATACCGATGCTTACCGCCGGAACAACAATGCCCAGGAAAAGCGAAAAGCGAGATTTTCCATACAGGCCAATGCCAATAATCAAATAAACTCCGCCAACAACAGCGTCGATAACGGCGAGTTCGGTGAGTTCCCTCATCCACAGGGTGGCGATCAATGTTGTGCCAGCCATTGAGCTTAGCGTTGCCGCCATGCCCCTTAAGAAACGCGTAAATCGACTGGTTTTGTGCATTCTCAGCAGGCTGCTAGATGTGCGCGCGCTACGCTCGATGCGTTTGTTCTACCCAGTAGTGTAGAAATTTTCTGCCCGGCAGCGATCAGTTTGTCTAGGTTTACGCCGGTGTCGATGCCCAGTCCATCCAGCATGTAGACAACGTCTTCGGTTGCAACATTCCCTGATGCGCCAGGGGCGTAAGGGCAGCCGCCTAAACCCGCAACGGAGCTGTCTACCACGGCAATGCCGTGCTGCAGAGCGACCAAAATATTGCTCAGTGCCTGGCCATAGGTGTCGTGACAATGCACCGCAAGGTTCTGCGCGGGAGCTTTGGCCAGCACAGCCTCTAGTAGAGCTGACATCGAACCTGCGGTGCCCTTGCCGATGGTGTCTCCCAAAGACACTTCGTAACAGCCCATGTCGAACAGTTGTTGAGTCAGAATCGCGGCTTTCTCCGGCGCCACTTCACCTTCATAAGGGCAGCCAAGCACACAAGAGACGTAGCCACGCACGGGTATGTTGTTACGGTTGGCTGCTTCGGTGACAGGGGCAAATCGTTCGAGACTTTCCTGAATGCTACAGTTGGTGTTTTTTTGCGAAAAGGCCTCTGTTGTTACGGTGAATACCGCAACTTCAGTGGCGCCTGCAGCAAGCGCTCGCTCAAAGCCTTTCAAGTTCGGTGTTAATGCTGCATAGCGCGTACCCGCTTTGCGGTTGATACCAGCAAACACTGCTTCACTATCTGCCATCTGCGGGACCCATTTCGGGTTGACGAAGCTGCCTGCTTCTATTGCGGTGTGTCCGGCATTGGCGAGATCGTCTATAAGATCTATTTTCGCTTGCACTGGGATTGAGGTGGACTCATTTTGGAGGCCGTCTCGCGGACCAACTTCAACGAGCTGTACACGTTGTGCAAGAGACATTACCTAGCTTCCTCATCGGCGGTGAAATCCACCAGCTCAGCGCCGCCATCGACTAAATCACCAGCGGCAAAGTAGTATCCGTTCAGGGTGCCGTCGGTGGGAGCGTTTATTGTGTGCTCCATTTTCATTGCCTCCATAACAAGCAGTGGTGTGCCAGCATTTACCACTGAACCTGCGTTGGCCAGCAGTGTCACAATGGTGCCATTCATGGGCGCCCGCAAGCTGGCGTCGCCTTTGTCTCCTTCATGCTCGCCAGTATCGGGCATGACTCTTTCAAAGTGACAGGCTCGACGGCTCAGATACAGTGTACCCTCGAGGCCGCTCATTGCGAGTGTAGCGACTTGGCGATGGCCATTCACCTCAATGGTAAGGCGTTCGGCATCAAGACTGCCGCTGAGTGTTGTTTCAGCTTCGCCTATTTTTACCGTGAATTCGGTTTCGCGCTGCTCGATCATGGCGACATGCTCTTCACCCAGATAGCGAAAGTGCACCGGATGGAGGTTGGCTTCATTCATCCGCCATGCATTTTTTGTCTGCCACGGCGAATACGGGTCCAGGCAAGAGACGTTGTTGTCAGCTCGAAGCGTATCGCAAAGCAATCCGAAAGCAATGAGTGGTAATTCGTCCAGCGAGCTTGCTGTAGCGCCATTAAAAATATGCTCGGAATTGTTCTCTATAAAACGGGTTGTCAGCTCAGCTTTGCCGAACGCAGGGCAGGTTGCGAGATTGTAAAGAAACTCAATGTTAGTGACGGTGCCGCCGATGCGGTATTGCGATAAAGCGGCGGTGAGCCTAGAAAGCGCACGCTCTCGCGATTCGTCCCACACAATGAGTTTGGCGATCATTGGGTCGTAAAACACACTGATTTCATCGCCTTGTCGCACACCGGTATCCACGCGCACATGAACTGACTCTTCTGGCGCCTGTAAAAATGTGAGCTTGCCTGTGGCGGGTAGAAAATCATTGTTAGGGTCTTCGGCGTAGACTCGGGCCTCCATTGCGTGCCCTTGTAGCCGAACTTCATCCTGCTTAAGCGGAAGTGGTTCGTTGTTGGCCACGCGCAGTTGCCACTCGACCAGATCGAGCCCAGTGATCATTTCGGTGACTGGGTGCTCCACCTGTAGCCGGGTGTTCATTTCCATAAAGAAAAAGCTGCCGTCTTCATCAAGTAGAAATTCAACGGTGCCAGCGCCGCGGTAGTCAATGGCGTTGGCTGCCTGTAGTGCGGCGCTGCCCATTGCTTCTCGCGTTGCCTGCGTTAGTCCGGGCGCTGGCGCTTCTTCTATGACTTTCTGGTGACGCCTTTGCAATGAGCAGTCGCGTTCAGCCAGATAAACGCCATTGCCATGGTTGTCGCAGAACACTTGTATTTCGACATGCCTGGGCTTGGTTAGATACTTTTCAACCAGCATGGTGTCGTCACCGAAGCTGGCCATTGATTCTCGTTTTGCTGCCGCCAGCGCGGGCTCGAATTCTTCGTCGTTCCACACCTGACGCATGCCCTTGCCACCACCGCCTGCTGTGGCTTTTAGCAAAACTGGATAACCCATTTCTTTTGCAGCCTGATGCAAGATTTCTGGATGCTGCTCTGCGCCGTGGTATCCCGGTACTAACGGTACGCTGGCGGCTTCCATGATTCTCTTGGCGGCTGATTTGCTGCCCATAGATTCAATAGCGGCGGTGGGTGGGCCTATAAATACGATGCCATTTTTTTCGCATGCCTTTGCAAACTCGGCATTCTCAGAAAGAAAGCCATAACCCGGGTGTATAGCTTGCGCTCCACATTTTTTGGCAGCGTTTAGGATCACATCGCCCAAAAGATATGAGTCTTTCGCTGGAGAGGCGCCAATATGTATGGCCTCGTCTGCCAGGGTGACATGCAGTGCCTGCCGGTCAGCGTCAGAGTACACAGCTACCGTTGCTACCCCCATCTTGCGCGCCGTTTTTATCACTCTGCAGGCAATTTCACCGCGGTTAGCAATGAGTATTTTCTGAAACATGGGCTACTCCTGAATCCAGTTTGGCTTGCGCTTATTCAGGAATGCGGCCAAGCCTTCCTGCCCTTCCGCGGAAACCCGAATCGCAGCAATGCGTTTACTAGTGTCTTCCAGTAGTGAATTATCGATTGGCTTGTTGCCAACCTCGGTGGCCAATAGCTTGGCTGCACGTACGGCTGTAGGCCCGCATCCGCAGAGAGTGTGGCAAAGTGCTGCGATGGAGGTGTCTAGCTTTTCTGCAGGTACAATCTCGCTAACCAGCCCAAGAGATAGCGCTTTGCCTGCGTCAAAACGTTCTGCAGTCATGAAGTATCGCTTAGCTGCACGCTCTCCCATGGCTTTAATGACGTACGGGCTAATAGTGGCGGGAATCAGGCCAAGCTTAACTTCAGACAAACAAAACGCAGCGTTGTCCGTGGCAATGGCGATGTCGCAGCACGCTACCAGGCCAACGCCGCCTCCGAATGCCGCACCCTGTACACGCGCAATGGTTGGCATGGGAAGTGAGTACAATATCTGCAGCATTTCAGCGAGCGCCCTGGCATCGTCTTCATTGCGGGCTAAATCGTACTGTGCCATTCGTTTCATCCAGTTTAGATCTGCACCGGCGCTAAAACTTTTGCCGTTAGCCGCCAAAATCACTACACGAACCTTTTCATTGCGCGCCAATGCTATGAACGTTTCACGCAGCGCAGCTATCACTTCATCGTCGAAGGCATTGTGCTTTTGAGCGGCATTGAGCGTTACCGTTGCAATGCCTTGCGTGTCGATGCTGGTAAGCACGCGTTGATCCATTCTGATTGTTCCTTTTTGCTGTTTCGCTGACTCTTCTTGCTTTTGACTCTTCGCCAGGCGGCGCGCACTACATCCTAAAAACACCAAATTGTGTTTCTTCAATTGGCGCGTTTAATGATGCAGAAAGGCACAGGCTAAGCACGGTGCGAGTGTCTGCTGGGTCTATTACACCATCGTCCCAAAGCCTGGCAGATGCGTAGTAGGGATGCCCCTGATGTTCATACTGATCCACGATTGGGGCCTTGAATGCCTCTTCTTCAGATGGCGACATGGTTTTATTGTCACGCGCCAGCTGATCTTGCCTGACTGTAGCGAGTACGCCTGCGGCCTGTTCGCCCCCCATGACGGAGATGCGTGCATTGGGCCACATAAACATAAAGCGCGGATCATAGGCGCGGCCGCACATTGCATAGTTGCCTGCGCCAAAAGATCCGCCGATGATAATTGTGAATTTGGGTACTTGCGCGCATGCCACTGCATGAACCATTTTGGCGCCGTGCCGAGCTATGCCGCCCGCCTCGTATTGTTGACCCACCATGAAGCCGGTTATGTTTTGTAGAAACACCAGCGGGATTTTGCGTTGCGCGCACAGGCTAACAAAGTGCGCGCCTTTCACCGCTGATTCGCTGAACAGGATACCGTTGTTAGCAACAATCCCCACGGGATATCCGTTGATGCGGGCGAAGCCGCAAACCAGTGTTTCGCCGAATAACGCTTTAAATTCATCGAATTCTGAGCCATCAACTGTCCGTGCAATGACTTCGCGAACGTCGTAGGGCTGGCGCGTGTCAGCAGGTATTACGCCGTATAGGTCTTTGGTCGCATAGAGTGGCTCGACTGACGGCTTTACATCGATTGATGCAGGCTTCATGCGGTTTAATCTTGCTACGCAGCGGCGCATCAGTTCAAGCGCGTGATGGTCATTGTTTGCATAGTGGTCGGTCACGCCCGACGTGCGACAGTGCACATCTGCGCCGCCAAGGTCTTCTGCTGAAACAATCTCACCGGTAGCGGCTTTGACTAACGGCGGCCCGCCAAGAAAAATCGTACCCTGATTTTTAACGATAATGGATTCGTCGGCCATTGCTGGAATATACGCGCCGCCTGCCGTGCACGAGCCGAGCACTGCGGCGATTTGTGGAATGCCCTTGGCAGACATGCGCGCTTGATTGTAGAAGGCGTGGCCGAAGTGCTCTCGATCAGGAAACACTTCATCCTGCAGCGGTAGAAAGGCACCGCCGGAATCTACCAGGTACAAGCAGGGTAAGTGGTTTTCTTCCGCGATAGTTTGGGCGCGGCCCTGTTTTTTAACCGTAAGCGGGTAGTAAGTTCCACCTTTTACTGTGGCGTCGTTGACGAAGATCATGCACTCCTGGCCAGCTACTCTGCCAATGCCGGTGATGATGCCAGCGCAGGGCACATCGTCTTCGTACACTTTATAGGCGGCAAGTTGCGATAGCTCTAGAAACGGCGAGCCAGGATCAAGTAGCGCATTTAGGCGTTCGCGCGGTAACAGCTTGCCTCTGGAGGTGTGTCTCAGGGCGGCTTTTTCACCGCCGCCGGCATTGAGGCTTTTCACCACGGTGCGCAGATTGTCCACCTGCGTTTGCATGTGCTCGCGATTTTCAGAAAAGGTTTTGTCGGCGGTGTTTATGCGCGTAGGCAAAACGGCCATAGCATTTCTCCTTACGCAGTTGCGTTAAATAACTCTCGGCCTATCAACATTCTTCGAATTTCAGAGGTGCCTGCTCCGATTTCATATAACTTGGCGTCGCGGAGTAGGCGCCCGGCATTTGCTTCGTTGGTATAGCCAAAGCCGCCCAAAGCCTGAATGGTCTGTAATGCCATTTGCGTGGCCTTCTCGGCTGTGTAGAGAATCACTGCGGCGCAATCTTGCCGGGTTTCCTCCCCTCGGTCGCACGCGGCAGCAACCGCATAGAGGTAGGCCCTGCTGGCGTTTAGGTCAGCGTACATATCAGCCAGCTTGCCTTGCATGAGTTGGAACTCACCGATGCTTTGGCCGAATTGAGTGCGCGTGTGTAAGTAGGGGAGCACTTCATCGACACAGGCTTGCATGATACCCACAGGCCCCCCCGATAAGACAGTGCGTTCGTAGTCTAGGCCTGACATAAGGATTCGAGCGCCGTCGCCCTCGTTGCGCATAACATTTTCGGCGGGCACCTGGCAGTCTTCGAAAACCAGCTCGCAAGTGTTGGAGCCACGCATGCCAAGCTTGTCGAGCTTTGGTGAGCGAGAGAACCCGGGAAAATCACGTTCAATGATAAACGCAGTAATCCCTTTCGAACCGGCAGCTGGGTCTGTCTTAGCGTACACAACATAGACGTTTGCGTCTGGCCCGTTGGTGATCCACATTTTTGTGCCGTTGAGAACGTAGTGGTCGCCGTCCCTGCGGGCGTTCAGTTTCATGCTCACGACATCTGATCCCGCATTGGCTTCAGACATCGCGAGTGCGCCGACGTGCTCACCCGAGCATAGCTTGGGCAGATACCTGGCTTTTTGTTCTTCGTTGGCGTTCTTTTGCAGTTGGTTAAGACAGAGGTTGGACATTGCACCGTACGATAATCCAACAGAGGCCGATGCCCTGCTGATTTCTTCCATGACAACAGAGTGTGCAAGATAGCCAAGGTTGCTGCCGCCATAGGCTTCATCCACGGTTAGCCCGAGCAGGCCCATCTCACCAAACTTTGCCCATAGATCTGCAGGGAATTGATTCTCTTTGTCGATTTGCGCAGCACGCGGCGCAATTTCCTTCTGACACATTTGGTAGACAGCGTCTCGCAGCATGTCCATTTCTTCGCCGAGGCCAAAATTCAAAGTAGGGTAGAGCGTGTTCATGATGGGTTCCTATCGTTGGCGTTGGCCAGCGGGTTGTTGTCAGGGAGGGCGGCTTCGCAGAGCGACTGCACTTCGATCAACCCTTCGAGCATGTCGTCGATATCTCTTTTTTGTTGTTCCAGTCGTTCGCGGCGCTCTGACACAGTTTGAATAAGTGCGCTGAGCTGTTGGGCGTTATTGTTGGCTGGGTCGTAGAGGTCAATCACCTCAGCGCTTTCAGCAAGTGTCATGCCTATGCGTTTGCCGCGCAGGATGAGCTTGATGCGAACCCGATCTGCGTCTGTATATATTCGTCGCTGGCCGTCGCGTGAGGGGTGTATTAACCCTTTCTCTTCATAGAAGCGGATGGTACGCGTAGTAATGCCGAACGTTTGGGCCAATTCGCTGATGCTGTAAGTCTTTTCGGTCACGTCTTTTGCCTT
>JBGCFE010000131.1:0-2587 GCA_045106775.1 Halioglobus sp. | reverse complement strand
CGTTCTGGGTTTTCGCGATCCGCATGGTATTCGCCCTTTAGTGGTTGGCTCCCGTGAAACCGACCAGGGTACCGAGTACATGATCGCTTCAGAGAGCGTTGCACTGGATGTGCTGGGCTTTACGATGCTCGATGATGTGTTACCCGGTGAGGCAATCTTCATTGATGAGCAGGGGCAACTGCATCGCCGCCAATGTGCGAAGGAAACGTCATTAACCCCCTGTATCTTCGAACACGTGTATTTCGCGCGTCCAGATTCGCTCATGGACGGGATATCGGTATACAAAACGCGTATGCGTCAGGGTGCGACTTTGGCCCACAAGGTGCAGCGGCTAAAACCAGATTTAGAAATCGATGTGATCATTCCTATTCCCGACACCAGTAGAATTGCAGCGCAATCGATGGCATATGAATTAGGCATCAAGTTCCGCGAAGGCCTGATGAAAAACCGCTACATAGGCCGCACCTTTATCATGCCCGGCCAGACCGAGCGCAGGAAGTCTGTTCGGCAAAAACTCAACCCTGTGCCGCTGGAGTTTGAAGGCAAAAATGTCATGCTGGTGGATGACTCCATCGTGCGGGGCACCACTTGCCGGCAGATTATTGAAATGGCCCGTGATGCAGGTGCCGCCAATGTGTATTTTGCCTCTGCAGCGCCGCCTGTGCGTTACCCCAATGTGTACGGGATTGATATGCCATCGGCATCTGAACTTATTGCACACGGCCGCACGGTGGAAGAAGTATGCGAGCTGATAGGCGCGGATTGGCTGGTTTACCAAGACCTGGATGATCTGATTCGTTGCTCCACAGAGGGCAATCCTAAGGTCTCTAACTTTGATTGTTCTGTCTTCAGTGGTGAATATTGCACTGGCGATGTTGACCAGAATTACCTTGATCGCATTGAGTCATTGCGCAACGATGACGCCCAGAATCAGCGCCGCGCTGCACTTCAGGCCGATGGCGCGGTGGTTGGGCTTCATAACGACGCCTGATTTTTTGTAGATATACCGCAGGGGCCTAAAAAGGGCAGAACAAGAGCACGCCATGAGTAACTACGATAACGATCCGCTAAGTGATCCGCTAAGTGATCCGCTAAGTGATGCGCAGCTAGATACGCTTGCCATTCGCGCGGGCATCAACCGCACCGCCGAAGGTGAGCACAGCGAGCCCATCTTCGCCACTTCCAGCTATGTGTTTGCCAGTGCGGCAGAAGCCGCTGCGCGCTTTGGCGGTGAAGAAGCGGGCAATGTGTATTCCCGTTATACCAACCCAACGGTGCGCACGTTTGAAGAGCGTCTTGCTGCGTTGGAAGGCGCCGAATCCTGCGTGGGAACCGCTTCGGGTATGTCTGCGATTTTAAGCACATGCATGGCGCTGCTGAAAGCCGGCGACCATGTTGTGTGTTCCAGAGATGTCTTTGGAACGACTACGAATCTGTTTTTGAAATACATGGGTAAATTCGGCGTAGAAGTGACGTTTGTTGCACTGTTGGACGCCGATGGCTGGCAAAAAGCCATACAACCCAATACAGCAATGCTGTTTCTGGAATCACCCTCCAACCCTCTGTGCGAGGTGGCCGATATTCAGTCAATGGCCGATTTGGCGCATGCCAATAACGCGCTGCTAGTCGTGGATAACTGCTTTTGTACACCGGCGCTGCAGCTTCCGTTAGCGCTGGGTGCTGACATCGTGATTCATTCTGCTACCAAGTATTTAGACGGGCAGGGTAGATGCGTGGGCGGTGCTGTGTTGGGTTCACAGGCATTGATGCAAGAAGTGGTTACTTTTTTACGCACCTGTGGCCCAACCATGAGCGCGTTCAACGCCTGGGTATTCTTAAAAGGTCTGGAAACGCTAAGGCTGCGCATGGAAGCACACAGTCGATCTGCGCTGGACATTGCGCAATGGCTTGTTGAGCAGCCGAAGGTCGAGCAGGTGTTCTATGCCGGCCTCGAAACACACAACGGGCATGCGCTGGCGAAGGCGCAGCAGCGTGCATTCGGCGGCGTGCTCTCGTTTAGAGTGCGCGGCGCCAAATCTGAGGCATGGGCTTTCATTGATGGCACGCAATTTTTATCACTCACGGCCAATCTTGGCGATGCCAAAACAACCATAGTACATCCGGCGACGACTACCCACGGGCGGTTGACGCCAGAGCAGCGAGAGCAGGCGGGCATTACCGATAACCTGATTCGCGTTGCAGTCGGGTTAGAAGATGTTGTCGATTTAAAAGCCGATTTGCAGCGTGGTTTTGCGGCCATTGGCTAGCGCATAAGTGCGAGCTACCTAAGAGTAACGAGGCGTGGAATAGCAGTATGCAAGTACAGGGCGTCATTGATTCAGCGGTGAAAGAAGTTGGCCGCATTCTGCTCGGCAAAGAGCCGCAAATACGTTTAGCGCTTTGTTGTCTATTTGCTCGCGGCCATTTATTGCTTGAAGATCTGCCCGGCATGGGTAAAACCACTTTGTCGCATGCTCTGGCATCTGTGCTTGGGCTTTCCTGGAACCGCGTTCAGTTCACCAGTGATTTAATGCCTGCTGATATTCTTGGCGTTTCGATTTTTGACGCAGGGCAGAGCAGCTTTACC
>JBGCFE010000130.1:0-15097 GCA_045106775.1 Halioglobus sp. | reverse complement strand
AAAAGACGTAAATGAGATACATTCCAAGCTTGTAGGCATATTTGAGAGCCGCTACCTGCGGCACGAGTGACAGCAAAATACCCAGCGTGGTGATCGCCACAATAGTGACTGCCGAACTTGCGGGCGCCCCAGTGAAATGGGACCAAGCGGCCGAGATACCCTGGGCTACCAGCACAACTAACACCGCAAACCCTAACGCCTTGGCGATTCCGACAAAATTCTGTGACTTTAGAAAAGGCGAATAATCATCATCATGCACATTGTCGCCAGAAGCCTGAGCCCCTTCGCTAGCAGCAGCCTCCCCTGTTGGCGCAGGATCCACCCATGCGGGCAAGACTGCGCGAAACAAAGGTATACCCACCGTCAGCATCAGCAGTAGATAGGCGCCGCCAACCAACGTATCCATGCTGTGAAAGATGATGTACTGGCTGTGGGGTATATCCAGGCCAGCCTTGATGGCCGCCAGATTAGGCGTGCCACCGGTATAGATTCCCACAGACATCGCGGCAAAATTGTCCGCTGATTCCATACCGCGTGCGCGAAAAAAGAAAAACAAACTGGTGGCAATGGTTACCACGGAGGTGGTCGCCACCAGCATGGAGACCATCGCTTTACCAGCAACTTTGCGCCACTGTCGTATGTCCAGCGTAAACAACAGCAATGGCATAGCCAGTGCAATCGATAAATCGGTAAGGCCAGTTTGCAGCGGCGCAACCGAGTCGGGCACCAGACCCAGATTCCCCAGCAATAACCCAGCGCCATAGCACAGCAAGATCATCCCCAGGCGTGCCGCCCAGGCCTGATGGTGGGTTAGCCAGAGTAAGCCAACCGGTACGAGAAAGAACAAAACGAGAAAGAGTGCCTGCATCATGGGGCGATTGTACGTGGATAGCACCGTAGAAGCGCGCACTTCTCACTCGGCAAGCGATAGACGCATGATATTAAGATGGGTATTATCGCCCGCCCAACCGCCCGTAGCTCAGCTGGATAGAGCGCTGCCCTCCGGAGGCAGAGGTCAGAGGTTCGAATCCTCTCGGGCGGGCCATCTAACTATAATTTTTGAAGATATCGACAGGTTAAAGCGCTGGTTTTGAAGCAATAAGGCTCTTGGCCCTAACGTTACTGCCCTAACGTTACTGCCCTATCCCAACTCACCAAACGCACTGATTCTGAGATCGCGGTGTTACTGCTCTGCCCTTACACAATGCGTTACACTGGTTGAGAGTGTTAATCCGCCGGCGTGTCAGATCATGGATTTCTCAGCGCATCTTCGCGATGCAGTACTTATTTTTATCTATCTCAATGCCATTATGTTGCTGTTGTGGCCTTTTCTGAACGTTTTCTTATCCCACTTCATCTTCTGCTGAGCAAGCAGCTAAGTATCCGCCAGGAGAGTAAGCAGTTATGCGCGTTTTGATTACCGGAGGCACAGGATTCATTGGCTTTCACAGTGCGTTGGCATTGATGGATGCGGGGCACGATGTGCGCTTGCTGGTGCGCAGCGAAGAAAAAATGCTGGGTCTTTATGGTAATGCGATAGACGACTTTGTTGTGGGTGACGTGACGGATGAAGCCAGTGTTGTAAAAGCACTGGAAGGTTGTGATGGGCTCATTCACGCCGCCGCAATGGTTAGCATTGATAAGCGCGACGCGCAGCGTGTTTATGATACCAATGTGGGTGGCACCCGCCTGGTAGTAGGCAATGCTGTTCGCATGGGGTTGTCCCATATCATTCATGTATCCAGTGTCACCGCATTGTTCGATGCGAAAGCCAAAGTGCTCACTGGCGATTCGCCACCCGGTACTGCAGACAGCCCCTACGGGAGATCAAAGGTCGAGAGCGAGTTGTATGTACGACAGTTGCAGGGCGAGGGAGCACCTGTCCATATTACCTACCCGGCGAGTGTCATAGGCCCAGACGATCCGACTCTCACAGAACCCCACCAAGGGCTGAAGGTTTATCTCGCCGGTATCGCTCTGGTAATGCCCAGCGGCAATCAGTGGGTGGATGTGCGCGATGTCGCGGCGGCGCACCTCACACTATTGGAGTCCAGTTTGCCGCCGGGGCGCTATACGCTCGGCGGTCATTACCTGCCGTGGGGCACATTGATCGACACACTTAACAAGCTTACCGGGCGCCGTGCAATCAAGTTGCCGGTGTTGGGGGCAACGATACGCGTCACTGGTCGCATCGTCGACGTGATAAACAGCGCGCTTGAAACACCGCTCGAAACACCTGTTACTCACGAAGCGGCGATCTACGCAACCCGATGGGTGCCCATGGATAACAGCAAAACCGTGGCAGATCTTGGTATCGAATTTAGGCCTGTTGAAGAGACGTTCACAGATGCAATTCGTGGCCTTGTTAACGCTGGCCACGTTACTCGCAAGGCGGCGGGAAAGCTGGTTTGAGTACGGCATAGATCAATCCAACGGCGAGTTGATACTTCACTATATGCGGCCGGGCGGCTTCTACATCGTAGCGCGCACAAATCAGCTAACAAGCGGTTCCCTGTTAACTGTAGCTAGCATTCGTGGTAATGTCATTTTAGTTGATCTGGCTGCCGCCAGCACACCGCAGCGGCTGCAGCACGGTTTTAGATAGATCAATCCAAATACTAATAAACCATCTGGAGACTACAACCCATGGCTATCAAACACACTCCGCTTTATCTCGCAGTTGGCGCCATCGCCGCAGGCTTGACGCCGGTTTCTCACATTAGTGCTCAGGAGTCGATGTTAGAAGAAGTTGTCGTACTCGGTTCGCGCAGCCAAAAGGCCAGAACGGTCGCTGACTCTACCGTTCCGATCGACGTATTAAGCGGCGAGGAATTCAATAGTCTCGGAAACACCGCCGACATCACTGACAACCTCAAGTCGCTAATTCCTTCCTACACAGCTACACCCGCAACAGGGGATGGTAGTGCCTTTATCCGGCCTACATCACTGCGCGGCATGGCGCCAGACCAAACCCTCGTTATGGTCAATGGCAAGCGCCGCCACCGCTCAGCGCTAGTGCAGTTTTTTGCGCCGGCGGCAGGTAACGGAGCGCACGGCGTCGATATTGGTATGATTCCTAGCATGGGACTCAAAAGCGTTGAAGTGCTGCGTGATGGTGCCGCTGCACAATACGGCTCAGATGCCATCGCTGGCGTCATGAACTTTCAAATGAACGACGCCTCAGAAGGCGGTCAGGTCATGGTCCAGTACGGTGAGTTTTTCGATGACGAATCCAGCTTCAAAATGGGCGCCAACGGCGGCTTTGCACTGGGTGATAACGGCTTCTTAAACCTTACCGCTGAATACTACGATAACGAAGGTTTGTCTCGGGGTGTCCAGCGCCCAGATGCACAGGCGCTCATTGATGCCGGGGCTACTGGCATCGGTTCTGATGCAGTGTTCGGTGATGAGCCCTTCGCGCAATCCTGGGGTCGCCCGGAAACCGAAGGTGTGCGCCTATTTTTCAACTCTGGCTTCGCCGTCACCGATGATACGGAAGTGTATGCGTTCGGTAATTATGCTGAAACCGAAGGCCGCTATCGCTTCTTTTACCGCAATCCAGATCACTCCACGCTAAACGCCTTCCGTGATCGCTTTGGCTACACCGGCAGACTCAACGAAACAGGTTACACGCCTTATCTGGACGGTGACCAGAATGACTATAGCCTGGTGGTAGGTTACAAAGGCGATATTGCCAACGACATGTTCATGGACGTTAGCGTCGGTTGGGGTAAGAACGAACTGGACTATTTCCTCAACAACACAACTAACCCAAGCTTGGGTCTAGGTGCCGACGGAGAGCCAATCAAAATGGGCTTTAATCCGGGCGGCTATGAGCAGGAAGAGTTCAATATCAACGCGGATTTTTCCAAAGCGCTCAACGAAAACCTGAACCTGGCATTTGGTGCCGAATGGCGCGAAGAGACTTATACAGTCAATGCAGGCGAACCTGATTCATACACCGGCGATGGCGCCAGTGGCTTGCGCGGTTTTCCTCCACAAGACGCCGGCGAGTTTGACCGCGACAACTGGGCTGTGTATGGCGATCTTGAACAAGATGTTTCTGATGAGTGGCTGATGCAATACGCTTTGCGCTATGAAGACTTTTCTGATTTTGGCGATACGCTGAACTTTAAAGTGGCCTCTCGCTATAGCATCAATGACGGGCTGCACGTACGGGGCGCAGTGTCTACCGGCTTCCACGCACCAACACCCGGCCAGGCCAATGTTCGCACAACCATTACCACCTTTGACGGAGCGACTGGTCTGCAAGTTGAAGAGGGGCTGGTTCCTCCAACATCAGAGCAGGCGCTGGCCAATGGCGGTGCTGAGCTATCTGAAGAGAAATCGGTTAACTACTCGCTTGGTTTTACCTGGGACATCGGTGAATCAACCAACCTGACCTTGGACGGTTACTTCATCGAGGTTGAAGATAGAATTTATCGCACCGGTGATATACAAACCGCCGAAGGTAACACCATCTCTTTCTACACAAACGCTCTGGATGTTGAGCACAAAGGTATTGATCTGGTGCTCACATCAGACAAGGATTGGGGAAATGGCGCGGCAACAACGTTTACCTTCGCGTTCAATCACAATCAAATTGAAGTCACGGATCAATCACCGGTTAACGGCGTGAACCCAGTCAGCGATTCTCTGGTTGAAGACATTGAAAACAACTACCCAGAAAATCGCTTTGTGTTCACAGCCAATACTCGCTTCGCAGAAGACTACTGGTTTATGTTCCGTACCAACTGGTGGGATGAGCACTATGACGAGCGCGGCACTATCGACGGCACGCCAGGCAATCGTAGCCAGGAAATCGGCGATGTCATCTACATCGATCTTGAACTGGGCTGGGATATTAACGAGAACTGGAATGTTACTCTGGGTGGCTCAAACATTCTCGACGAGTATCCAGACGAGATAAAGAACGATGGTGTGTTTGCTAACCGTCAAAGTGTTGGCCTGCCTTACCCTCGCCGCACAGTTACCAACTACGAAGGCGGATCTTGGTACTTGCGAACTTCATACTCGTTCTAAGGCCATTGCCACCTGTAAAGGTGGCTTCAAAAATACAGAAGCCTTCGGTGTACACACCGGAGGCTTGTTTCATGCTGGGTATGATACCCAGAAATCTCAACAGACGCAGGCGATCGCCACTAGTATATTGGCTACCTTGATCTGCATGTAACATCATTGTTGTCATTGGTTGGCGCAGCGTGCGATCTCGACCGCACGGCTTCCTTTGTTCGTAATACCTAATCGCCTAGTGACACCCTTAACGGGGTAGCCATGAACAAAGATCTGGTTCACTGCTTCCTCTTTGAGCTCATCGGAGTAACGGATTACTCTTCCCATGATTCACCTCGTATCATTTCCTTTGATTTTAACTTAAGAAAGTGTCCGGTAGACTCAGGCGGTACTCCTTGGCCTCCTAAGGCCATATTCGTTGACACAGAAAAATGTGCCGGTTCGAAAAATGCATGCAACTTAATCTAAAGTTTACACAAAGGAAGAGCTATCAAAAACAACAGGTTCAGACCTGATATACAGGGACTTAGGGGGCTAGCCATCGTCTCTGTGGTTGCAGCACATGCTGAGCTTCCGGGAATACAAGGAGGCTTCATGGGAGTTGACATGTTTTTTGTGATCTCTGGATTTCTCATCAGCGCTCTACTCGTTGAAGAAATCGAGACAAACAGAAACATTGATTTCCTGCAATTTTACGCACGGCGACTAAGACGATTAGTCCCTGCGCTAGTGGCAATGCTACTGGTCTGTACAGGCCTGACCTATTTTCTTCTTTCGCCACTGGACCAGGAACAGCATCTGACAGCCGCTGCAACGGCAGCGCTATGGGTCAGTAACTTCCATTTCGCATTCGAAGGCATCGAATACTTCGGCGACAACGCAGCAGAAAACCTGTTTGTACATACCTGGTCATTAGGTGTTGAGGAACAGTTTTATATTCTTTGGCCTTTTCTTATTGCGATAACGTACTTCGGAATTAGGCGGTTTGGCTTGGCTGGCAGAATAGAGCCCATTGCTGTAGTAAGCTCGATTGCCTTATTCGCTAGCCTATTGTGGATTTTGCAAAGCGAGTCAAATCAGCAAGACTACTTTCTGCCATTCTCGAGAGCGTGGCAATTTAGTGTCGGCGCTTTTGCCCTGCTAGTGAGCCGCTCGCTGGGCGAGAGTCAGAAAAATTTATCTTTAGTAACCCCCCCTAGGAGCGGTCCATTCTCCAGCTTTTTAAGCTATGCAGGTCTAGCAACTCTCGCGTTTGGCATACTCTTTTATTCTGAGAACAAGCCTTATCCAGGCTGGTGGGCCATACTACCTACACTCGGCACAGCATTTCTTTTAGTAGGCGGAAACGCTAGCAATGGTATAAGTAAACTGCTGTCTACCAGGCCAGCGATTTTCTTCGGCAACATTTCTTATGGTTGGTATCTCTGGCATTGGCCAATGTTGGTTTTTCTCAACACATTTGATACATCAGGCTCTCTAAGCAACAAACTGTTGGCTGTGTTGGGTTCTATAGTTTTAGCAGTACTATCACTTCACCTCATCGAAAATCCAATACGATACGGCAAATTTTTCCGCTTGCCACCTAAGCCGACAATTTTGTTTTCTGCAGCCACCTTAGCTGTTACAGCCCTGATTCCAATGGGATTAGTAGAATCAAACTACAATAACCTACTCACTAACGATGAGCTGAACAAACTGTTCTTGGCTAAAAAGGATATGCCTCCCATCTACACCAGAGGGTGCGACGACTGGATAGAATCCTCCGAAGCCAAACAGTGCAGAAACACCCACGTAAGCGGCAACCTAAAAGTACACCTGATTGGTGACAGCACTGGTGCGCAATGGTATTCGGCATTGGCAGCGATTCCCGGCTGGAACTTGACGATACTGACAAAAGCAGCATGTCCAATCCTCAACGAAAGCTACTTTTACAAGCCCAGTGGAGACAATTACAAAGTCTGTGATGAATGGAAAAAGAACGTCATCAAAGAAATTGAAGCAGCAAAGCCGGACGTAGTAATAATGGCTACCTCCTACAAATACCCATTTTCAGATAAACAGTGGTTTGGCGGTACTACAAAATATTTGGATTCGATAGTTGGAAATACGAACCAAGTCATAATCATCGAATCAACTCCAAGGCTTTCTAAGAGCCAAGCGAACTGCACAGCAAACAAGTTGTGGCAAAAACAATCCATGGGTCTAAACCTGCCTTTCCAATGTGTTTCTACCATGAAAAACGCAAGGTTAAATTCGGTAAACCTAATTCTAAGCCAAGTGGCGGACAGCTACCCCAAAGTGGATACCGTGAATTTCAACGACTTAATTTGCCCGAAAAAGAAATGCAACAATTTTATCGATGGCATCCTCGTGTTTCGAGATCAAACGCACGTAACCGACAGCTTCGTCAGATACAAACAAAAGGCAATTGCTGAACGCCTAGGAAGGATCTTGCATGACAGGTAAAATCGACCGGATACTTCGTCCAATGCCATGCTGGGATGGATACGGAAAACATGCCGTTATAGCAGTTACGTATACCACCGACGCGCGAGCGACCCAAGGGTTTCCATATTCGACTACGCCGCTGCCGGGGCAGACGCACAGGCCTATTTGACCCAGCTAAAGCTCTTCAGCAGGCCACTTTGAGTACAACTACTTACGACAGCTATCTCACCCAGAATCTACAACCCCAACGCAGCGGTACAAAACGCCAAACAATCCCTTTAAAAACAACCAAGCACGCGCAATGAGGTAAGGGCAAAGCTTGCCAGTATTCGCTAATTTGTCTATAACTGTGGGAAGAGAAAAAATTATAATTGGCGTTAACGCGTAACCTCAGGGTAAACACCGTGTTTCGGGACACAGTCTTGAACAAATCATCAGCAAGCCACAGCATGAGGACAAATCGCTCAGCACTGATGAAGCTGCATCTTGATGACAGCGGAGAGCACTCTATAGAGTTCTTGATGCTGTTAACCTTCGGTGTGCTACCGATGATAGCCGCGGTCTGGTTATTGCGAGACGTTCTCAAAGAATACGTGGCATTCGGCCAAATTTTTATTACATCGCCTTTCTTCTAGGGGCAATAGACGGGAGTTATTTCATGAAGTTTATCTGGGCACTGCTCATTCAATTGCAACTGTTTCATGCCGACCAGAGAGGCGATAATGAAAACCTTGGCCGCCTATTGTTACTGGCGCTGGTTCTAATACCGCTCATACTGCTCATCGCAGTATTTGGTGGCGAGATTTACGAGGCCGCCCAAACAGCCTGGGAAGAAGTCATCGATACGGATATCACGTAACGAGACTCTCAGCGAGACAATGGTGTGCAGTGGCAAACCCTAGACAGCCAGTATTTTCTGCTGCTGGCCCTGCTCATTCCCGCCTGCGCCATGGATTTATGGCGTCATAGAATTCCCAACATTATCACTTACCCCGGCCTACTGGCCGGGCTCGCATTGGGCCTGATCAGCGGTGGCGCTGCCGGCTTAGGCATACACCTCCTCGGCGCTCTAGCCGCAGGCTTTCCGCTCCTGCTTATGTTCTTAGGTGGCTCCCTTGGTGGCGGCGACGTCAAACTGATGGCCGCCGTGGGCGCTGTGATGGGGTTTCCGGCGGCACTCAATGCGCTCTTTGCGTCAATCATGGTTGGCGGCCTTTGCGCCGCGCTCATTCTTATCTGGCAGGGTCGCCTGTGGGGTTTAACCGTCTATGCCTGGGGTGGAATTGGACACCGGCTAGGGTGGAGGAAAGATCCACCCACCGCTCTACCCGCTCGGCGCGATGCTTTTCCCTTCGGCGTGGCGATCACCATTGGCACATTGCTGACTGCCACACCCCCTAGCCTGTTTTTCGGGGGCTAGCCGCTATGCTGATAACAGGCAATGGCGCATTCAACCCAACAGAGAGCGAACTCAGCCTGCTACTCATCGTCAGCCAGGTGGGACTCATAGCAGCCACTGTCCTGGCCGTGTACCTTCTCATCAGAATGTACCGCCTGGGCAAGCTGCCAACGCAACGAATTAGCCAGCTGCACGGTGACGAGAGTGGCGCCACCGCAACCCTGGAATTCATGCTGGTGATTACCCCCCTGCTCTATATCGTGCTGGCGGTCATCCAGCTATCGATGATGCTCAATGCGCAGGTACATGTGGGCTACGCCGCCTATGCGGCTGCTCGCAGCGTGAGTACCGTAGGCTTTATGGATCTGCCAGACGAGCCGGAAGGCCAAATGCTGGCCAAAGGCGAAGAAAACGCAACCAAATGGACACGGGTTGAGCGAGCCGCCAGACCAGGCACCATTGCGCTATCACCCGGCAACGCCTCAAAAGCGCTTTCCGTTTACTCTTACATTCAAGCCAGACGGATAGGCGCCAACCCGGAAGAAATCAATTCACTGGGCAACGGTGGCCCGGATGTGCTGGCTCTACCGGGCCAACTCTCCCTGATGGCTGCCCACCGCGGCACGGAAGTTCTGCAGGGCAACCGGCTGGAGCGGGCCGCTGTTAAAGCCACTTACGCCAGCGTTGCCACCCGGGTGCTAATAGATGGCGCGGGCTCCAGCGATGACGTATCCCTGTCCAATGATCGCGTTGAGGTGACCGTTGAATACGATTTTTGGCTGAGCATACCCTATGCTGGCGTAACCATGCGCCAGGCGTTCGCCGGCGAAGGTTTTTTTGATGACTACCCAACGTTAACGATGCGCCAGAGTGTTACCGTACCGGCATGGCCTAAGGTTTCTGCTCTGGATGGTTAAGATACTAAAAAGGCTGCATCGCGATGACTCCGCACAAATTTCTTTTTTGGCGGTCGCGGGTGCATTGGTATTTGTATCGCTACTGGCGATGCTGATGAACAGTAACGACCTGGTCCGCGAAAGAATACGGAATCAGGAAGTGGCCGATGTGGTTGCGCTTTCAGCGGGCACCTGGAATGCAAGAGGCCTGAACATTATCTCGATGATTAACGTGCTCAACACCAAGCTGCTTTCAATGACGGTACTGGTGAACTCTCTGAACAAAACACTCCCAGTAGTCATCACTGTAGGCGAAGTACAGGCAGCCATGTTTCAAGCACTGTCTGGCATTCCTCCTACCGGGCCGGCATTTGCCGCACTGGCGGCGATCGTGCGCGCGCAAGTAGCAATTTTAAAGGGCATGAAAAAGGTCATTGAAGCCATCGAAAATGCGGTGACTGCATGTGGCAAGGCCGCATGGACAATCATGGACGGCCTGGAGTTGGCTGCAGACGGTGTCGACAAATCGTTTGTTGCCATCGCCACCGGCAGCTCTGCGGTTATAGCTGAACAGAACGGTGTGACCTTTGGCTTGTCACTGAACGGCGGCGTGCTCACCGGCTCCGCTACCGAATCACTCACGCTACCGGTGAGCAAAGGCGAGACATCAGATTTTTGCAATGCCATGAAAAATGGCGGCCCGGGGTTTGAATTGGAAGGCTACTCCAGCGGCCAGGGCCCTGTGCGTCTAGGCAAATCTATTTGGGATATCGCCTTCATTCCTTTCTTCAATCTTTTCCCACACCCCGTGTTTCTAGGCTTCTATAACTTTCACCTCACGCAGCTAGGCTGCACGGGCGAACCCAAATCCAAAGAGCAAGAAGAGGCCGAGGAAGCAGAAACTTACTTCGAGACACTCGAAGACTGTCGGAAGTACGAGGCCAGATCTACCTGGCAGCGCTACGAGTATGAAACTGATTGGATTGCCAATGGCGGCCTGACTAACTCTGACTTCATTCAATGGCGGCCCTTCAACCAGGATGATTCGGGCGACACACTCTCCGATGAAGATAAAGACAAGTACAGCGACCTTGATAAGTGGGGCCCAACTGGCCCAGCCGATAATTCAGGCCCACCGTTCTCACCCGGTAGCGCCTACAATCTGTTAGAAGACAGCGAGCGCAAACGAAACAAAACTCGCGCCAATTGCGGCAGCTCCTCGGGCTACCCCAACATCAGTGACAGCGACCCTGGTAGTTTGCTCTGCCTGGGCGGTTGCACGCCGCTCAATAGCCACCCGGCCTTCGACAGCTACAATCCGGGTATACGAAGCGAATCTGCGGGTATGTATTACCTGGCTTCCGAGCGCGACGACAGAGAAATTGACGGCAACACGCGCTATCGATACAAAGTTACCGTTTGGGTATTGGCGGAGGCAGGCTCTAAAGTACTCAGCGACGAAGAAAGGGATGAATACCTGGAAGAAATTGTCGGCGACGATGCCAAGCCTGGCCCAGACAACGACAGCTCAAATTCCAGCGACTGCCGCAACCGTATCCAGCCGTTTTTGCTAGATGAAGATTCCGCAGCCAATCGCAATCGTTACATTGCTTTGGCCTATACCAATATTGATGGCACACATCATCGGAAACCCTTTTGGAGCAATTACTTTACGTCGCCACCAGACCGAATCACCGCATACGCGCAAGCACAAACTTACAACAAGCTGTCTGAAGACATGTTTACTCAGGATTGGCGAGTACGCCTGGAGCAGACGAATCTTTTAGAGTCTGCTGTAGAGTCCGGTCTGGGTTTCGATCTTAGCGTCGGTGGTAACAACAGCTTCGCAGCGGAGTTCATTGGCAGTGTTAACAATCATTAGCCCAAAACAGCGCGGCTCTGCCGCGATCGAAACACTACTGTTGGTGGTGGTGCTGATTATTCCCATGTGGTGGCTGCTGTTCAATATGGGCTATGCCGGCATTCGCTCGCAGAAAACACAGGTGAGTAGCCGCATAACCGCTTATGAGGTACTGGCTCGCACAACGAAAGGCGAAGACGTTAGCAACAAGAAAAATGAAATCGCCGGTATCGCCAGCGATGCCATGTTTCCCAACGAACCCGATGTTGTGACACTGGCTCTGTATGACAAACCCGGCAGCACAGACCCCGCTCAGGGGAACCCCGGCCTGAGCAGCCTACTTGGCGGCGTAATTTCCTCCATGTCGGGCAATAGAGAGATCGAAGTCAGCGTAAAACGGACGTCGCCCAATCAACTGTTTCCAGACAGCGATGTAGAAGTGCCGCTAGTCATTAGCGGTACTCCGTTCACCTACTGCGAATCAAAACATAGAGACTTCGACATCCTCGGCTCACAGAACGTGTCTTTGGGTGTATTGTCGGCGCTATCGTTTGCGGGAAGTATTCTAATGGCACCTTTTGGTGGCTACCCAACCAACGGTGATCAATGCCCAAACTAATCGCCAGCGTTGTGGGAAAACTCATACTGTCGCTGGTTGCAGTGTACGCGTTCATCCTCATTGGCAGCAGCTTGCCATTTTTTCATAGCACACCCACTGGCTACGAGATTACCACTCCCTCATCAACACTGGCATCACCTACCAACCTAGGCATGGTGCCGCAGTCGACACTTTCCATTGCCGGGTTGGACAATCGCCTTGTAGGGCAGATACTGTCTCCAGACGGCGGCAGCGGTTTCTCAATGGAAGAAGTCGATATCGACGGCCCCTGCAAAAATGCCGGCGAGAGGCATCTGGAACTTACCTGTCATGCCTGCACCGTGACAGAAGGCGTACCTGGCGATGACGGCTCCAAAAACCTGCTTTGGATGCGTGAGAACGGAGAGGTTGGCATGATCTACCGCGATTGCACCGAGACACTTGCCAACGGGCAAGTTCGGATACCAACCGTAATCATGTCTAGCGATTCACTCAACATGGCCCAGGCACAAGAGCTGGATACAGCCAAAGCAATACCGGCACTGCCAGGCAGCAGCAGAGACAGCGCCATGACAATGGGCATGTGGGTGATAGCGATTGACTCGTTACGCACGAATAAAAATGCGCTGCATGATATGGGCATGTTGCTAGCGATTGATGGGTGGGAGCTTGTTCCTCAAGAAAAGCAATCCAACCAGCGCGTTTACTCGCGCAACCCAGATTTACTCTGCGTTGTTACGCTTAACCAAACTGATCATGGCCACCAACTGGTTACCATGATGACTATTTTGTAATGAGGCTTAACTGTGAATAATAAAATTTTGTTGGCTATCGCGATAATCTCTGGCTTGATCGCGATGTTCCTGGTGCAAAGGCACATTAGCGAAATTCGCGGAGAAACGATCACCGTGTTTAAAGCGACCCAAGACAGGGACGCCGGCGATGTGATGGGCAGTACAATCGAGACGGTGACACTCCCGGCAGGCTTGTTCCCTGACGCTCTCGAAGAAGCGCCCGACGAAAACTTCCGTGAATATATCGAATCAACACCCTTGCGAATAAAAGTCACCGCAGGAGACATATTATTGTTTCGGCATTTTGACTCCAGCGTTGACCCGGGTGTTCTGCCGAGCATTCCCGCGGGCAAAAAAGCGCTTTCACTTACCGTCAACCAAGCATCCTCTGTTTCCTACTTCGTTCAGCCCGGTGACTTTGTGGACGTTATGGGTACGTTTCCGGCCCAAAGATTTACCACTGCCCAGGAAGACGAAAAAATAGACTACTCTAAAGCTTCTACTCGACCACTGGTTCAGGCCGTACAAGTACTCGCCGTGGGTAGCGAGTATCGCGCCTCAGAACGCCAGAGTCTCGATCCTTACGCTTCTGTCACACTGCTTGTGGATATGGAAGAGGCCGCCAAACTGATCTTCGCGCAAGATTATTACGAGGTAGATTTTACGCTAATTCTCCGTGGCAAAGACGACACCGATATTGCCAACAACCTACCTGAAGTGGGAATTGGCACGCACAACTTTGATGATATTGGGAACGTACCAAGCAACAAACTCATTATGAAAAAGGAACAGGTCGAGTAATAACCCATGTCCGTATTGATACATGTTCGAGATCTTAAGGATGAGCGTATTGGCGAGTACCAGCTCAACGACACGCTGGTGCTCGGAAAATCAGCCGACTGCGATATTCAACTAAGCTCACCTTATATCTCACCCGAGCACGCCACCTTCGAAGCGCAAGGGCCGCAGGTTTTTCTGCGATCCAAAGGGCTTAATGGCGTGATGGTGAATGACGACGATGTCTCCCGCGGCGACCGCATAGAACTCTCGCCTAACGACATCATTTCACTACCGGGTTTTGTGCTTCATATCACCGGGCTGCGGCCAACACAGCAGGCCACCGATTTCGAAAAGGAACGCGATCTTTCTGAGTTCAAACGCGTGCTTCACAAGGATCTGCTGGATCAAGCCAACCTAACTGGCGTGATCATGGACACCCACGACGCAAGAATGGAAGCAGAGGTTGAAACCAGACTCACTGCGCTGCTTGATCGGATACACGAAATAGACCTTGGCCTGCTCGATCATATTGTTCTGCGCTCAGTGCGTGAAGAAGCGGTTAACGCTGTTGTGCGCGGCAGCCTCAAGCAAAGCGCACGCCGCTCACTACAGTGGGAAACGAGCACAGAGCGCATCGCCTTCGACCAGCTGGTTTCAACGTGCCTCACAGAGATCGGACATGGTAACAGTTTTACCTCCATGCCCATTGCGGAAGTTCGTGAAAAAATAGCGGGGGCATTCAACGACAACAGTAAGGCGCTCTCCCCCGCCCAGAAATACTACATTGCTCGAGAATCGGTACGCAGTGATGTTCTGTCGCTAATCTATGGCCTGGGGCCACTTGAAGATCTGATGCGACTGCCGGAAATCACCGAAATCATGGTGGTGGGTAAAGACAAGATTTTTATCGAAAAGGGCGGCGGCTTAGAAGAAACCGGTCGTTCATTTCCAAGCGATGACGATCTCAACGTCGCGGTCAATCGCATGGTGCAACCCATCGGCCGAGCGCTCAACCGCTCGGAGCCTATCGTTGATGCTCGTCTGGACGATGGCTCTCGGGTTCATATCGTTATCCCGCCCGTTGCGATACACGGCATCTCAGTGACTATCAGGCGGTTTCGAGAAGACCCATTTACACTCGACGATCTGGTTGGCTTTGGCACAATGACAGAACAGGCAGCGCGGTTTTTAACTGCCTGTGTTGTTGCTCGAAAAAATATCGTTATCTCTGGCGGCACGGGTTCGGGTAAAACCACTCTGCTCAATGTCATTGGAGCGCAAATACCT
>JBGCFE010000013.1:0-14262 GCA_045106775.1 Halioglobus sp. | reverse complement strand
GGCAGGCGGCGATCCGGCCTACGAGGGGTGCTTGGCAGTAATGTGGCTGAGACGTCGCACACCGTGCCTGGGATTCGCTATGTCACTGACACGGGGGATGCGCGCACCAGCCGCCATAGCCATCGCACTAAGCTGCAGCGTTTGCCAGTAGAGGCCATTTCTCGCGCCAGTGCCGATCAGCGAAGGGGGCGATGCGGGCGGGTTGGCCCAGGTGTTTGTCTACGACTCTACAGTGAAGAAGATTTTAATCAGCGCCCGGAGTTCACCGACCCAGAGATCCGCAGAACCAATCTTGCAGCGGTGGTGCTGCAGATGTTAACCCTTCGGCTGGGCGACATTGGGCAGTTTCCGTTTATCGACCCGCCTGACCCGCGCATGGTGAGAGATGGCTATAAGCTGCTGGAAGAATTGGGTGCGGTGACCTCTGACGGTAAATTGACCGGTGTTGGCAAGCAACTGGCACGCTTGCCTGTTGACCCTAAGCTCGGGCGTATGGTGTTGGCGGCGTCTAAACAGGGCGTGTTAGAAGAGATACTTGTTATTGCCAGTGCGCTTGCGGTTCAGGATCCACGGGAACGACCCACCGATAAACAGGCGCAAGCCGATCAACAGCATGCGCGCTTCAAGCATAAACGCTCTGATTTTATGTCGTATCTGAATCTTTGGGTTTACTACGAGGAACAGCGTCAAACGCTAAGCCAGAATCAGCTGCGGAAGTTATGTAAGCGTGAGTTCCTTGCGTTTATGCGCATGCGCGAATGGCGTGATGTTCATCGGCAACTGCGTATCGCCTGTAAAACGCTGAAATTGTCAGCGCCCCGCGAGCTCGAGATCGAGCGCTATGATGATATTCACAAAGCACTACTAAGTGGCCTGCTCAGTAATATCGCGCAGTGGCATGAAGGCCGTGACTTTCTCGCCGCCCGTAATCGCAAGCTGCAGTTGTTTCCTGGCTCTGTGTTAGCGAAGAAGCAGCCAAAGTGGGTGGTTGCCGGCGAAATTGTTGAAACCGGCCGGGTCTATGCACGCCAGGTTGCCGGCATCGATCCGCGTTGGGCGCTGGATATCAACCCGGAGCTTCTGAAAAAGCATCACTACCAACCGCGCTGGCAGGCGCGCCGCGGACAAGTGGTTGCCTACGAGCGAGTGAGTCTTTACGGGTTAACAATAAGTGACAAGCAGTCGGTGCATTACGGCCCGATCAAACCAGCAGAGGCACGTGAGTTAATGATCCGCGAAGGGCTTATACCCGGCAAGGTGCAGCGCCCACCTGGCTTCCTGAAGCATAATCTTGGTTTAGTGAAATCATTGGAAGCGCTTGAAGCGCGTACTCGGCGAAGAGATATTCTGGCAGAGGAGCAAGTGCAGTTTGATTTCTACGACGCGCGCTTACCAGACGATATCTGTACGCTTTCGCGGTTACAGAGTTGGCTAAAGCGCGATTCTGATGCGGCTAAACACTTGTACATGTCAGAGGACATGTTGCGTGTGCGGGATCCGGGAGGTGAGGTTGGTGAGCAGTTTCCAGATAGCCTGCGCGTCGATGATCTAGAGCTGCGATTATCGTACGAGTTTGAGCCCGGCGGCTCTGCAGATGGTGTGTCGATTACCGTTCCCGTGGCCTTGCTGAACCGGGTACCACGGCTACGTCTGGATTGGCTGGTGCCCGGGATGCTGCGCGAAAAGTGTATTGCGCTGGTCAAAGGGTTGCCGAAGGAGAAACGCAAGCATCTAGTACCCGTTCCAGACTTTGTTGATAGGGCGCTAATGGTAATGACTGCCCAGGACACTGATCTTCTGCAAGCCTTGGCTGAGCAATTGTCAGTGCTGGGTAGGGAGAAGGTGTTACGTAGCGACTTAGCTCCGACACGGCTAGACGATTACTACCGCATGAATGTGCGAGTAGTTGATGTAAACAACAAACTCATTGCTCAAGGCCGTGATTTTCCTGCACTCGCTACGCAATTTCAGGAAGAGACTCAGCGAAGTATTGCCAACGCCGACACAGACTCACCGGCGCAAACCGGCATTGTCGCCTGGGACTTTGACGAAGTGCCTGAAGAGTGGCGCTTTCGTCAGGCTGGAGTCGATATTGTGGCGTATCCTGCTTTAGTAGATCACGGGCAGAGCGTTGCCATTGAGCTATGTGACTACCCCGAGCAGGCACGCCGGCAACACCGGCTGGGCGTTCTCAAACTCTTGCGTCTGGGTAATGCACAGAGCGTTAAATACTTGCGCAAACAACTTTTGCGGGGTAACGACTACAGTCTTCTTTTAGCGCGCGCCAAGATAGATAGAGAAGAACTCATTGAGGACCTGGTCGACGCAGCCTTCGTGCAGTCTATGCACCTAGATGACGCACTCCCTTCTACGCGTGACGAATACGCGAGGGCACAGACAGCGGGGCGGCCAGAGCTGGTAAACATCGGTACAGCGTTAGAGGCGCTGATGCGCAAAGTATTAGAGGCACTGGGTGATATCCGGCAGCACATGACACGTTTGCCCAAACAGGCGCAGGACATCGAACAAGACATGCAATCACAGCTAAAAGGCCTGCTGCAGCCTGCTTTTCTGAGGGATACGCCGGCTGAGTATCTGCGACACTACCCGCGCTATTTCAAAGGTCTGCTGCACCGGCTTGAGCGGTTATCTGGACAGTTACCGAAGGATCAGAAGCACACAGCGTTACTCACTGATTTGAACGAACCTTTGGCTGAGTTACTGCGCCACAGGCCGTATGTGACTAGTCACTGCGCACCAGCGCTGGCGTACCGATGGCAGTTGGAAGAGCTGCGAGTTTCCCTGTTTGCCCAGAATTTAGGCACTAAACAGGCGGTGTCGGAGAAACGGCTGAGGCAAAAGTGGGCGGAGGTTAAAGTCTGGCTGGTCGAAAACCCTACCTAGCTTGTGGGTATATTAAGTAATTTATTTCACTACTTTAACGCGTTGATGAAACTTTTTGGTTTGATACCGTGTCATAGGTGTCACGAACGCTGATTGCGATGGCTTTGGTCTTCAGAGCGATTCGGAATTTTGATTATTACTAACGGCTACTAGATAGCTTTACTACTGCAACCTAAAGGAAAACTAAACATGGCAAATTTTAAGAAACCACTGGCATCGGCGCTTGGCGCAGCATTTTTGGCTACTGCTATCTCACCTTTGGCCTCCGCTGAAACCAACCCTTTCTCAGCGCAGCAGCTTAGCGGCGGTTACGATCTTGTGAGCTTTGGCAAAGACGCTGAAGGCAAGTGCGGCGAAGGCAAATGTGGCGAAGGCAAATGCGGCGGTGACAAAGCTGAAGGCGAAGGCAAGTGCGGCGAAGGCAAATGTGGCGGCGCCAAGTCTGAAGGCGAAGGCAAGTGCGGCGAAGGAAAATGTGGCGGTGCTAAGTCTGAAGGCGAGGGCAAGTGCGGCGAAGGCAAATGTGGCGGCGCTAAGTCTGAAGGCGAAGGCAAGTGTGGCGAAGGTAAGTGTGGCGGTCAGTAATGTCGCAACCAACTACTGAGCTCCGCGGTGCGGGGCTTGGTCTCAGGCGGGCCCTTTTGGGTCCGCTTTTGTCTATGGCGTCTGATTCTGTCGATTTTCTAGAGGCTGCTCCGGAGAATTGGATTGGTGTGGGCGGTCGGTATGGCAAGCAGTTTAAGGCGCTCATCGAGCGTTATCCACTGGCGCTTCACGGTTTGTCTTTAGACATTGGCGGCCCTGACCCCATTGATGAAAGCCTGGTGCGCGGCGTCCGTGATTTGATGGATGCGGCAGATGTGCCCGTGTACAGCGAACATCTCACCTACTGCGCTGCAGAAGGCCATTTGTATGATTTGCTGCCAATCCCTTTTACCCAAGAAGCGGTACAACACGTGGTTTCGCGCGTGCAGCAAGTGCAGGACATTATTGGGCGGCCTTTGGTGTTAGAGAATGCCTCTTACTACGCGCAGGCGCACAAGGATTTGAGCGAAGCACAGTTCATTACCGAGATTTGTGAGCGCAGCGGATGTGAGGTCCTTCTGGATGTGAATAATATTTACGTCAACAGTATTAACCATGGCTACGATAGCCACGAATTTTTACGCTCGTTGCCTCTGCAGCGAGTTCGCTATATCCACATTGCCGGCCACTATGATGAGGCTGAGGATTTGAAGGTGGATACGCATGGTGCAGATGTCATCGATCCAGTGTGGCAGCTGTTAGCTGAGGCCTACGCGTTAGTAGGGCCAGTGCCAACACTCCTGGAGCGTGACTTCAATTTCCCCCCAATGGCAGAGCTGCTGGATGAGGTAGAGCAGATCAGGTCGCTGCAGATGCAGTGCAAGAGTGCGAACGCCGCCCACACGCAATCGGAGCAGGCCTCGGCATGAGCACCACTCAAACACTGCTAGATAGTCAAATGGCTATGGCCCGCTTTTTACGCGACCCAGAAGGTGAGCCCGCACCTGAGGGTATAGAGGCTCGCCGACTGAAGATTTATCAAGATCTGATCTATAACAATATCGAAGGCTTCATCAGCAGCGGTTTTCCTGTGTTGAGGAGCCTCTACAGTGAGGCAGATTGGCATGAGCTCGTTCGCCTGTTCATAGATCAGCACCGATGCAAAACGCCGTATTTTCTCGAGATCAGTCAGGAGTTTTTGCAGTTTCTGGAATCAGTGCATCAGCCGCGCCCCTGTGATCCGCCTTTCATTAATGAGTTGGCACATTACGAATGGGTGGAACTGGGTTTAGATATCGCCGAGGAAGAACTGCCAGAGAAGGTATCTTTGGCCCAAGGTGGCCCTTCGTCTACAGAGGAGGTGCTGAAACTTGTACCGCGTTTATCACCGTTGGCGTGGCTTCTCTCCTATACATTTCCGGTGCACATGATAGGCCCCAGTTTTCGTCCCGAGATAGCCGAAGAGCCCACTTTTCTTGTGGTGTACCGAAATTGGGATGATGCGATAAAGTTTGTGGTCATTAACCCAGCCGTGGCTCGATTGTTGGAGATGATCCAGAACAACGAGGGAGCCACCGTGCGAGAACTGTTGACAGCGCTGGCGGGTGAAATGAACGCAGCGGTGGATCCTATTCTTGAATTTGGCGCCGGCCAGATCGCTGAATTCTTAGAAAACTCCATTGTGCTGCAAACTCCCTGAAACCTTTCATTTAACCGGGTATTGAACCCTGCGCAGTCGGGGCGTAACATGCCGCCGATAACACTGTTAAGAGAGCAGAAAGCGATGAAGTCTCGTTTACTGGTTTTGCTAAGTCTGAGTCTATTCCTGTCGAGTGCCTATGCCGCTGATGAGCCCGTTGGCGACCCTTGGGAATCCGTCAATCGCCAGGTTTTCGCCTTTAATGAGGGCGTTGATCGGTACTTTGTCCGGCCTATCGCCAAGGGGTATCGCTGGTTGGTGCCAGACCCGGTTGAGCGCAGTCTGAGCCGTTTTGTTTCTAATATCGGTGAAGTGAACAATGTCTTCAATGCTGTACTGCAAGGTAGCCCGGAGGGGGTTGTTAACGGCACTGGCCGATTCTTAATTAACTCAACAGTAGGGCTCGCGGGGCTCTTTGATGTTGCTTCTTCTATTGGGCTTGAGCATACACCTACCGATTTTGGTCAAACACTGTATGTGTGGGGTGTAGATTCTGGCCCCTTCGTCGTGCTTCCCGTGCTGGGCCCGCGTACCTTACGCGGTGGTGCTGGCGCTGCTGTTGATAGCCTTGCAACGCTACCCTATGCCTTAAACGAGTACAGTGAGGTGTGGGGCTACTACGGGTTAGAGTTGGTCGATACCCGGTCTCGCTTGCTGGATGCCGAAGAGCTCATTTCCGGTGATAAATACATCTTCACGCGCAATGCCTATCTGCAGCGTCGGCAATACTTCCTCAGCGGTGAAGTGCAGGATAGTTTTTCAGATTATGAAGAAGAAGACTTTGAAGATTTCTAGCGCCAGTTGTCTTTGATTGCCGCGTCGGTAACGTAGTCGCGAAAGCCCCCGTCAAAGAAATTGTATAAATCTGTAAAATCCTGCCGAATCGACTGTCAGCCCCGTTGCCTGAACGTGGTGATGGGCGTAGTGTCTTCGCCAGAACCTTCCTGAACCGCTGCCGCATGAATTCAAAAGGCAATTTGCTTGTCGTCGACGATCAGCCAGAGCGTGCGAATGCGCTTGCTCTGCTATTGGGCGATGCTGGCTACACCGTAAAGCTTGTCACTGATGTAACGCACACTGAGTATTCACTGGGTGGCGATAGCGAGCTGGATGTTGTGCTGTGCGAGCTTAATCTTAAAGATTTTTCCTGGCAGGAAGCCAGTCATGCGCTGCGTGAGATGGAAGTTCAGGTACCCGCCATTATGCTCAGTGATACAGCCGACGTAGAGATGATTACCCTCGCGCTCCGTTTGGGTGCATCCGATTACTTTCAAAGGCCCTTAGGCGATACGGACGCGTTAGTCCGTTCTATTGATCGCTGCGTACTCCAGCGGCGGCTGCGTCGAGAATTAAAAACGTCCCACGAGCGCCTGGAAGCAGCTAATACCGAACTGCGTGGCACTGTTCAAATGTTAGAACAGGATCAGCAGGCCGGGCGCCAGGTTCAGTTGCGTATGTTACCTGCTACGCCGCTGGAGCTGGATCAGTACTCTTTCAGTCACACTGTGATCCCTTCGCTCTATTTGAGCGGCGATTTTACCGACTACTTTACGGTTGGCCAGCACCATGTCATTTTCTTTATGGCGGATGTGTCCGGGCATGGCAGCTCCTCCGCTTTTGCTACCGTGTTATTGAAAAACCTGTTCGCACGCAAACGCTCCGACCTGCTGCGCCGCGATGATGATACGATTTTGAATCCCATTGCGATGCTCGAGCTCGCCAATAAAGAGCTGCTTGAGTTGGCGGTAGGCAAGTTCGCCACGATGGTGGTGGGCTTGTTGGATATGTCATCCAACTCCTTGCGCTATAGTGTAGCCGGACATTTGCCTCTGCCTGTTTTAGTCTCGGGAGAGGGCGCAACCTACCTCGAGGGTGAAGGGCCGGCAGTAGGGATGATCGAGGGAGCGCAGTACGCGGAGCATTCGCTGTCGCTTCCTGACGAGTTTACTCTGGCACTTTTTTCTGACGGGATTTTGGAGATCCTTCCCCCTAAAAATTTGATGGAAAAAGAAGCCTACTTTCTCGATGTGTTTAAACAGGCCGCAGAAACCCCAGACGAGCTTGTGACTCAGTTGGGCTTGGATAGAGTCGATGCGGCGCCAGATGATATCGCGGCGCTGTTCCTCCGGCGCGGGCCCACCAGTCCGTGAGGGTAACCCATGCGAGAGGGTAAGGTTTTAGCAGCCTGTCTCAATGGCGCTTATGTTATCCGTCTGGATGGCGATGTTCGGTTAAGCCTATGTACATCTATCGATGATTACTTCCAAAAGATGTACGAAGACCCAGAGTTCGTAAGCGTTGTTGTGGATTTGTGTAATGCGCAGGGCATCGACAGCACAACCCTTGGGTTGCTTGCGCGCCTAGCGCTGCATGTGAAAGCGGAGTTTGGGTTTCAGCCCGCGATTTACTCCAGCGACCCGGGTATCAATCGGCTCTTGCGCAGCATGGCTTTTCAAACGCTGTTTGAGTTGCACGAGGTCGCCTGTGACGATCCTGCGGAAATAAATGAGATTCCTACCGTGCGCGGTAGCGAGGCTGCGGTAAAGCAGCAAGTGATTGATGCGCATAGAGTATTAATGGGCGTAAGCGACGAAAACCACGAACGCTTCAAAGATCTTCTGACAGCTCTCGAGAAAGCATAGCCTGCTGCCGAGCCTGCCTATTGCTGCTTCTGAGCAGCTAGTTTTAGCCGTACAAACTCCGCGTGTGGTACGTATATCAAGTCGGACACCTTGCGAATGAGGTGCTCTTCATACTTGTCTATTTCGCCGTCGGCAAAAGCAACCCGCCACATGGCCTGTATCAGTAACGATTTTTGCTGTTCGCCATAGTAGTCGTTAATGAGCCGCGTAAATTGATAGAGGGAGGTTGCTTCATCCACGCGTTCCTCAGCTAGCTTTAAGACCGCTTCGAGCTCCTGTGCAGATACGTTTAAGGTATCTAGCAAAATGTTTTGCATTGCCATCTGCTCAGTAGCGTCTTGCGTGAAATCTGCTCTCGCGGTTTCCATTAGCAATGCGGCAGCCGCCAGATTCAGCTGATGCTCGATAGTTTCGGGGGTGTCGTCCCGCGAAGGTTCAAATAGTGCTTTCAAAGCGCTGATCATTGCGGAATAACAGCCTCTTGGTGGATGTGTGTTTTGTCGCCTGAGCGTTGATTTTGCACTAGCGCTATCGCGTCTTCCAGCACAGCGATAGAGGCGCCTTTCTTGTATGCATTCTCACTCAGGTGTCGCCTGAATTTGCGTGCGCCAGGAACGCCCTGAAACAGGCCCAGAATGTGCCTGGTCATATGGTTAAGCGGTGTGCCCTGCGTTAACTGCTCTTGTACATAGGGGAGAAAGCTAAGTGCCACTGCTTCTCTACTTTCAGAAACAAGCGGTGTGCCATATAACAGCGGATCAGCCCGCGCCAGCATCCAGGGGTTTTGGTAAGCCTCTCGACCGATCATCACGCCATCCACCTGCTGCAGGTGATTTTCGGTGTGCTCCAGCGACTGTATACCGCCATTCAGCACGATCGATAGCTCAGGAAACTCGCTTTTTAGACGAAAGACCCACGGGTAGTTTAGCGGAGGAATCTCTCGGTTTTCTTTTGGTGAAAGACCCTTTAGCCACGCTTTACGCGCATGCACGATAAAGACGCTACAGCCTGTGCGTGCGATTGTTTCTACGAACAGGCGCATATCGTCGTAGCTTTCCATGTCGTCGATTCCGATTCGGTGCTTAACGGTGATAGGCAAGTCGCAAGCGTCTTGCATGGCCTGCACACATTGCGCAACCAGTTCAGGTTGTGCCATTAAACACGCACCAAACGCGCCCGACTGGACACGATCAGAAGGGCATCCGCAGTTTAGGTTTACCTCGTCGTACCCCCATTCCTGTGCCCAGCTTGCGCACCGTGCTAGATCAGCAGGTTCGCTGCCGCCCAGCTGTAGCGCTACCGGATGTTCCTCACTGTTAAAGTGGAGGAAGCGCTCTCGGTCGCCGTGAATCAATGCACCCGTGGTAACCATCTCTGTGTAGAGAAGCGTTTGGCGTGTCAGTAGCCGCCAAAAATAGCGGCAGTGATGATCTGACCAATCCATCATCGGCGCTATGCTGAGAGCTCTATTGATTTGCATAGGGGGCATCTGAAGGCGCTAAGTTGTGGCTTGCTGCGCTAAATACGTTTTACGCCAGCTCACAAATCCCCATACTGATAACACGCTGTAGATGGCGATTTGGGCGGCGTAAATGTCTAGAGCACGGTCGTGATACAGCCAAACAGACGCTAGATTCAGAATCACCCAGTAACCCCAGGCTTCAAGTACTTTTGCAATTTCAAGATAGGTGGCGAAGAAACTGAATGTGGTGGTAAACGCATCGAACATCGGGCGTTGTGCATCGGTTGCGCTCAGCATGAAGTAGCCCAGGCCCAGCGCAGCCAGCGCAGTAAGCAGACAGGCACGAAGGTGATACATCAGAGTGTGTCTGATCACCGGGTTGCTGCCTCTGGACTCACGCTGGTGCCAGCGCAGCCAACCCCAGACTCCTAGAACAGCATAGAAAAAATACAGAACGGCTTCAGAATAAAGTTTGGAGACATAGAACAGATAAATGCTGAGCAGGCTGCCAAGAATGCCGAAGGGCCAACAGAGCACTTTTTCTTTCACCAGCAGCACGAGGTAAACAAGGCTTGCGCTGGCGCCGAGTATCTCGATGAGCGTGAGGCTGGGAATCTCTGGCATTGTATTGAAACCTGGGCAAGAACTACCAAGAACTACGTTGGCAGCGGTGGGTTTGTCAGCATCGTGCCGAATGCCTTTTGGCATCATCGAATTATACGAGCACCCCCCGCAAAAGCCCAGCCAGCTTCTACGCCAGCGCTTCGCAATTCTGTTCTTAGTGCCCCTTAGACCGTATAATCGCGCCCTTAATTTCAAGCCATTGGAACACCATGACAGTACGTACGCGCGTTGCCCCTTCACCCACCGGCGACCCCCATGTTGGCACGGCCTATATAGCGCTGTTTAACCTCTGCTTCGCTCGAGCCATGGGTGGGCAGTTTGTGTTGAGGATTGAAGATACGGATCAGGTGCGCAGTACCCCTGAGTCTGAACAGGCGATTCTCGATTCTTTACGCTGGTTGGGTCTGGATTGGGATGAAGGCCCAGACGTGGGCGGAGAGCACGGCCCTTATCGGCAAAGCGAGCGCATGGAAATCTACGGCCAATACGCACAGCAGCTGGTGGATGCAGGGCATGCCTTTATCTGTTATCGCACCCCTGAAGAGCTGGATACATTGCGAGAAGAGCGTCGTGAGGCGGGCACTAGCACGGCGTTGAAGCCCTCCGATCTGCGTCTGGAGCCGGCGGAAGCAGCCAAGAGAGAATCTGCCGGTGCGCCCAGTGTCGTTCGCATGGTGGTGCCTGAAGAAGAGGGCGTTTGTGCCGTAGACGATATGCTGCGCGGTACAGTGGAACTCGACTGGTCAATGGTGGATGCCCAGATTTTGCTGAAGTCAGACGGCATGCCCACGTATCACCTCGCCAATGTGGTTGACGATCACCTGATGGGTATTACCCACGTATTACGCGGTGAAGAATGGATTAACTCTGCCCCCAAACACAAGCTGCTATACGAGTACTTCGGCTGGGATATGCCACAGCTTTGTCACTTGCCGCTGCTGAGAAACCCCGATAAATCCAAACTCAGCAAACGTAAAAACCCGACCAGTATTCTGTATTACCAGCGCATGGGTTTTTTGCCAGAAGCGCTGCTGAACTATTTGGGCCGGATGGGGTGGTCTATGCCCAATGAAGAGGAGAAGTTCTCTCTTGCGGCTATGCAGGAGAACTTTGATATCCAACGCGTGTCCTTGGGTGGCCCAATTTTTGACGTCGAGAAATTGCGTTGGCTCAATGGGCTGTGGATACGTGAAGACCTCAGCGAGAAAGACCTGATTAACCGCCTTGTAGAGTGGGCGTACAACGAAGACACGTTGCGCAAAGTGTTGCCACACGTTCAAAAGCGTATGGAAACCCTGAGCGATCTGGCACCCCTGGGTAGCTTTCTAGTGTCTGGGCAATTGCCGCTAACCGAGGCTGATTTTGAATCTGTCAAAGCCGATACGCAGGCCAGTGTAAAAAACCTGCAGTTTGCGTTGTGGCGTTTGGAAGCGCTGCAAGTCTGGGAGCGTGATGGTATTTGGAATACCTTGAAGCAGTTGGCCGATGCACAGGAAATGAAAATTAAAGATCTTCTGGCCCCCTTGTTTATTGCTGTTTCTGGTTCGAGCGCTTCTTTTTCCGTTGTTGATGCCATGGATATCTTAGGGCCAGATATGAGCCGGGCGCGATTGCGCGAAGCGATAGCGGTTTTGGGTGGGGTTTCAAAGAAAGCGATGAAGCGATTGGAAAAAGAATACCGCACATACGCTGAGGGATAGACCATGTCAGGTAACATCGCAACCTCTATGTTGTCGACGCTGCTGCGCGTAAGCAATGGCATTCAGAGCGCTCCAGCGCCTGTTAAGCCAGCAAAGCTGCTGCAGTTGTATGACATCGAAAACTGCCCCTATTGCCGCCTCGTGCGAGAGGCGCTCACTGAGCTTAATTTGGATGCAGAAATTTACCCATGCCCTAAAAACGGGGAGCGGTATCGGCCTGTCGTAGTGGAAGAGGGCGGAAAGGCGCAGTTTCCGTATCTCGTAGATCCAAACAACAACACCGCTATGCATGAATCCTTAGACATCATTGCATACCTGTTCAGCACCTATGGGCAGCGTGAATTACCCGCGCGATGGAAAGTGGGCGGCCTGCAGACCTTTGGCTCAATGCTGGCCAGTGGCCCTCGTCTAAGCCGTGGCATGCAGGCAAATACGGGTCAAGAACCAGAGTACTTTCTTGAGCTTTACAGCTTTGAATCCAGCCCTTATGCACGCCCGGTGAGGGAGCTGCTTTGTGAAATGGAAATTCCCTATATTGTGCGCAACTGTGGCCGTACGCAGTTAGGTGAGTGGATTCTTCCGCCCGTGCGCGAGCAGTTTGATATTCAGACCGAGAGCGAGCTTGAAAATCGGCGCACTCTGCAGAATGAAGAGGGCAGGGTGTCTATCCCTTATCTGTACGACCCCAACACTGATCGCGGCCTGTTCGAATCGGCGGATATTATGGCGTACTTAAGCGTTACCTACCGACCTTAAGGTTGCGCTTTAGTCGTGATGATGGCCGCCAGGGCCATGAGCGTGCCCGTGAGCAGTTTCTTCTGCAGTAGCAGAGCGAATGTCGACAATTTCTACATCGAAACTCAACGTCTGCCCTGCGAGGGGGTGGTTGGTGTCAATATCTGCTGTGTGTCGACCGGCCTTTATCACGGTTACAGCACGGCGGCCTTCCTGCGTATTTAGCTGCACTACATCGCCGGCTTTGAGCTTGCCTTTAAACATGAGGTGCTTGGCGGGCACACGTTGTTGTTTTTCTGGATTTCTCAAGCCATAGGCCTCTTCTGGTGCCACGGTGGCGGTGAATACATCACCAACAGCTTTCCCAGCCATCGCGTTTTCCAGGCCGCGAATAATATTGTTAGCGCCATGTAGATACGCGGTGGGTTCACCGCCTCGCGAAGTTTCCAATTCGTCACTGGATTCGTTTCTAAGCGTATAGTGAAAGGTAACGACGGTGTCGGGGGCGATGTTCACGGGCATTCTCCAAATTTAGGGCGGCAATGATACTACGATAACGGGTGCTCGGGGCAGCGTTTGAGCACTCCTGCCGGTTCAAAAGCGTGCACTGGGTAGTTTGCTGTGGCGCAGCTGATGCGACACTATACGGCAGCATTTTTAGTGAGTATTTGGAATGTCAGAAACAGACGATCAATCCATTGAGCCGAGCGAACACGCGCTGATCGATGTGATAAACGAGGACATGCGGCAGTTAGTGCATCATATTCGCTGCACCAAAGCGCCAGATGACGTACTTGAAAAAGCGATTGCAGCGATTCAGGCAGCGCGCGACGAGCTCTCTCCCTATGTAGAAACCGAGGAGGGCTGGTCAACGATTTCTGTCGGCGCTGCATCGTCTGGGCTGCCCTGGCGCGAGGACGATATTACATCCATCATGCCCTACAGCCCCGTTAGCGGGAAACGTAACCCAGTGTCGCCGCCATTAAAATTGTGGCGCGATGGAAACGATGTTCGGGGTGAGGCTATTTTTCCGCCCACCTATGCGGGCCCCCCCGACAGTGTCCACGGTGGGATTATTGCAGCAGTGTTTGATGAGGTGTTGGCAATGGCTAATGTCATTTCTGGTACAGCGGGCTTCACTGGCACGCTAACTATTCGTTATCACGCCACCACGCCGCTGAATACGCCGATTGAGTTGTATGGCATTAACGTTCGCCGGGATGGGCGAAAGCAGGTTTGTAAAGGTGAGATGCGCGTAGGCGGCAAGTTAACCGCCAGCGCGGAGGGGTTGTTTATCTGCGCGGCAGAGACGTTGGGGGATGTGCCCGCAGCGGCTCAGGACTAGAAGCCGCTGGTTAACTTAATCGGAGGACTGACGCAGCGCAACAGCGGCAACTACGGTGGTGATCGCTTCAAATACCAAAGCGCCCTGTGTGTATACGCCCACTGGCTCAGTGCCGGCGAGCATCCAGAAGCCACGAGTAACTGCCAGGCCGCCTACCATCACCACAATCATGGTCAGTGCTGGCTTGCGCATCCACGCTTGCAGTGCGCCCAGCAAGCAGAGAATGCCAAACCCTGTTTGCAAACCGCCATACATTGCCCCCATTTCGGCATAGGCATCGCCGTTGGTAATGTCTAGCCCTGCGTACCCGGCGGCCAAGCTTGGATCGAGCAGGCAGGCGATGCCATAAGAACCGAAGATAGCAGCAGAAAGCCAAAGTACAATTTTTCCGAGCATGATGTGGTGTCCAAGCGATGATTGAGTGGCTGTGAGCTTAACACAGTGAATTAGATTGCTAACTACCAGTAACAGTGCCTGCCTCAGTTGACACCATCGGCGGCTGTTACTAGAATGCGCGCCTCGCTAACGAGGAGTTAGCGACCCGTTTTTGGGGCTATAGCTCAGCTGGGAGAGCGCAACACTGGCAGTGTTGAGGTCAGCGGTTCGATCCCGCTTAGCTCCACCAT
>JBGCFE010000129.1:0-20544 GCA_045106775.1 Halioglobus sp. | reverse complement strand
GGGCTTCCTGAAGACGTCGTCACAAACTTAATGCCCTGCTCAATCACAAAATCGATCACCGGCAGGCCTTTGACATACGACAACGCCACATTCATCCCAAAAGGCTTGTCAGTAAGCTCGCGCATTTTCGCCACTTCAGCACGCACGTTATCAAATTCACCGGAAGAGGTTTCGATAATGCCCATACCGCCTGCATTACTCACTGCCGACGCCAACTGTGCCCTTGCGATCCAGCCCATCGGGGCTTGGATAATAGGGTACTGAGTGCCGGTCACTGCGGTTACCCGGTTATTGATTGCCATGTCGGTCATAGTATTTTTCTCAAGATTGGTTTGTTAGGTAATAGTTAAGCAAACTTCTGTTATTTCTTATGCGGTTTCACACGTGCCTCCGCGCTAGATCGCTTTAAACAATCAGGGCTTCACAACCGGTGCCACTCAGCGCTGCATCCACTCGCGCGCGGTCCGCTTCGCCTAGCCCGTGGTACTGCTCGTTGATCCAGCGCAGGCACTTAGCCTGATACGGGAACGTTTGCTGCGTCCATGGCAATCCATCGATCTCCGTTTCCCAGTTCTTTTCGCCTGCTTCCACCGCTTTTGCATTCGCTAGCAGGGTGGGAACGTAGCCACGCCCCATCTCAGTGAGCAGGCCTTTCAGCCCTGCAGGAATAGCCTCCGAAGAGCACCATTGAGCTTCATCACCATTTAACCCTGTATGGTCCTCCATGCAACTGACCCAACCGACGGTGCGCGGGGCAATCACGTGAGCAATGGCGCGCGGCGTCGGGTCAAAACCAATCAGCTGCGTCAGCTGCCCATAAATCGAAAAATCTCCCGCACCTGGGCGATTGCCAAGCAGAAAAGGCTGCTCTTCAAGTAACGTATCCATGGCTTTCAAAAAACGGCGGTAGCTGGCATCGATAACCGGCGCCGTCACGTCATTAGAACCCACCACATACAGGCGCTCTATTTGTCGTTGAGCAATGATTTCTTTGAATTGCTGATGCGCCCCGGTGGGCATGCTGGGGACTAGCCCCAATGGCAGCAACGTACCTGCGTTGTCGGCATCTTTTTCAAAGTGCCAACGGTAGTGAAACATATACTTCGTGCACCACTCATCTCCAAAATCTTCCAGCAGATAATCCAAAAAAGCTAACGCTGGATCATCCGGCAATACGGAACGTCCCTCGTACTGGGATTCTAGTTTACGAATCAGCGGCGTGGAATCGCACTCCGCCTTGATCGCCCCCGCTTCTGCAGGAAACAGAAGCACTGGCAGCAAGGTTGGGCGCGGGGCTTCAATACCTTGCTCTGGTAGCCAAGCCTTCGGATCTGCCCAGATGAGATCGTAAGGAATATGCCGATACCGCAACAACGCCAACATTTTGCGGGTATAAGGAGAGCCCGTGTTACCAATGATCTTCAGGCGGCCGTCTTGCGTCATCGCAGTTTCTGACATAACAATCTCCGTTTCAATACTGGTCTAAAATTTTCTAGCGCGTATTGCCTGAGGTTGCTCTGCGTCTGTCACGTTGCGCAAAAATACCATCGAGGGTACGGCTAATTTGTGTTTGCAGGCGAATCATCTCTAGCTTCGGCCACGTGCAACGCTCACCTGAGTCGATCAAGCGCCGCATTTGTTTTTCGCCCGGAAACGCAAGCAGCTTCATGGGGTTGAGAAACTTGTAGTCGGGCAAAATATTAATATCGCCGACATAATCCTGATTGACCACGGAACGCAGCATACTGGTGCCTTGCGTTACCCACGTATTGCGAGAGTCTACCCGGTCAGCGATTAGCGTTACCGCGTTAAACCATTCTCTTGTTGATCTACGCCCGGCCTCCGTTAGCAAACCCAGTGCATTTTGTTTGCGATGTCCGTCACTGACAAAGGGAATCACGTGCGGGTTTGTTTGGCTCACCACATAGTGATTTACACCATACAGCCGCGCCAAACGCTTGGCGGGCAAATCGTCGCTCACCGAACCGTCGACCCATTTACGCGACGGCAGATAGTCCTGCCGCTCGCCGCGATCATCTCTGGCTTGTAAAGTCACCGCCGGAAACACCCCCGGTACCGCTGCAGAAGCCATTACCGCGCTACGCATCAATACGTTTGGCGATGTTATGGCATTCAACAACCTGGACGTTTGATGCGTTTCTGCAGGTGCCACCGATACGTTCATGGCACGGCCGGTTTTAGCAAAGGCTTCCTCAAAGGTCATGTCGGGAATAAAGCGGTTAATAGATTCTTCAAGATCGGCAAGCGGCGCAACAGCGCTACTGGATTGCGTAGCAGGCAATCGGTCGAGAAAGTAATCGGGATCCATCAAGGTTAGCAGTTCGTCCTGCGTGTGCGTTGAAACAACGCTGCCGATAATGGAGCCGCCGCTGGAGCCAGACAAAATGCCGGGGACTAAATCGGCTTGCGCGAGCGCTCGCAATACACCCACATGGAAAAACAACAATGAACCGGAGCCACTCATCATGAAGGCTGATTGCCCAAAGCAATGACTGGCCCTACGGAAAAAATCCATTTTTTCTGATTCTGAAATGTCGCCGCTCTCATCCTCGGCCAGCATCAGTAGCGAATCACTCAGCTCCTCAATGTAATCTTCAATGAGATGTTTGGTGCCAGACAACGCATGCGAGTACAGCCCCGCCTTGCCCATGCCACCCATATTGCCGTGAATGCCTTCGTTGAGCGTGTAGAGCACACCTTTGAGATCGTGCCTGGCGCGCAAGCTCTGTAGACGATCGAGCCGGATACGAATAGACACATAATCGTACTGTTTGGTGGCGTCCTTACTTCGCCACCTGTCTAAGCCGTTGTAGACATCCCACGCCTTAGCCGCATCGCACCACTGCTCGTAGCTCTGCGCTTCTCGCAATGCCCGCTTTAGCGTTGCCTTACCACCAATCAACCTAACCACACTCCATAACATCAACGATGGCCTGCACACAGGCCTCTGGCGAATCTTGCTGTAGAAAATGTCCCGCATTTTCAATCGTGCGATGCGGAAGACCTTTCGCGCCAGGAACATGCTCGATAAAATGCGCATCTCCCCCGGCAGTCACTGGGTCATCATCGGAAAATGCCAAAAGGAACGGTTTCTGAAACTCTCGCAACACATCCCACGCAGCCTTATTTTCAGCCACCTCGGGCTCATCTGGAAACAGCGGAATCAACGAGGGAAACTGGCGAGCGCCCTGCATAAACGCTTCTGTGGGGAAAGGCGCATCGTAAGCGGCGCACTCGCCCTCGCTCAGTTCGCGGACTGATGAGTTTTGAACGACAACACTGCACTGCAATTCAGAGGACTCCGCACAAAATTTGCGCCAGTACAGAATGCCGGGCATGCCCGATGTGTCGCGAAAGCGCGCTTCCAACTCTGAAGCACTCACCAAAGGCATTGCCTTGTAGGCTTCCGCTAATGGCTCGGCGAACTCTTGCGGGATCATGCCTGCGGGCAGTGCACCGTTGGCCAACACAACTCGCCCAAACCGCTCTGGAAAGGCCGTTACCAGGCGCAAACCAATCAGGCTACCCCAGTCCTGAAAGAACACAGTGATATCCTGCAAATCCAGCTGCGTCAGCCAATCGCTCATCCATGTAACGTGCCTGGCGTAGGTATAGTCCTGTCGCTGGGTAGGCTTATCTGAACGGCCGAAGCCAATCAGGTCAGGCGCAATAACGCGGAAACCTCTGTCGACGAGCAGCGGAATCATGTATCGGTAAAGATAGGACCAGACAGGCTGGCCATGCATCAGCAACACTACCGGCCCGTCTGCAGGGCCTTCATCGAGATAATGCAGCCGCAGCGTTCCGCCTTCGGTATCATCGACCTGAAGATAATGTGGGGTAAACGCGTAATCTTTGAGGTTTTGGAAACGATCATCCGGTGTGCGCTCAAAATGCATGACAGTGTTTTACCTTCGTTCGGGCTTGTTTTGCGTGAAGTGTTGCTTGATTGGTTGGTTGCTCGCTTGGCTGCTTGGCCGTGCCAATATTATGACATATTTTATGCCATTTAAAGCGTCGCAACAAGAGCATTCCGTTTCAGGTCGACATCATTCGAGAGATCATCTTGACCACAGTTTCTACCGCTGCTCTTTTACCAAGGCCCTGATGATCTCGCAACCGAAGCCACATCTCGGCCGAAGCAATAGCATCGATCGCTTCACGTTCTGCGGTGGGCAGCGATTTCAATTCCGGCAACCAGTCATCCAAGTCTTTACGCAGACCTCTTTGATAACGGGCATAGTGCTTGCGTAGGATAGCGTAACGCCAGCGCTGGGCCGCTGCGCTGAGAATGACGTTGCGCTGTGTTTCATAGCCCTGGGCATGCCGCTCCACCGCATGCAAAAGCCGCTCCTCTACCGTGCCCTCACGGTCTCCGCCAATGAAGAGTGCTTCGTACCCGGCTCTGCTCTGCTCATCTGCAGCGGCAAACAGCGTTTCCATGTCGGCAAAGTGCCTAAAGAAAGAGCGTATTCCAACGCCAGCCCGTTCCGAAATCTGCTGGGCCGTGGGCACGAGAACGCCCTCGTCGATTAACGCTAAGCCCGCGTCGATGATGGCCTGGCGGCTGCGATCGCTTCGCAGCCTTCTACCATCCACTGTTTTGTCTTTACTCGCGGTATCCGTGCTCATGCTCGCTGGTGCACCCTGTCGATAGCCTGACGCCAGTTTAGCACGCCCACTTGCCTTCCCGAACCCGTAATGACACCATCTGTGCCAATATTATTGGAGCATTCTTTATGGAATACGCACTGCAAGACAACATAGCCACTATCTCTTTTGACGACGGTAAAGCCAATGCCGTAGGCGTTGAATTTCTCAAAGCCATTAATAATGCACTGGATAAAGCGGAGGCGGAAAAGGCCTCTGCCGTCATTTTACGTGGCCGCGAAGGCATGTTCTCTGGGGGGTTTGATTTAAAAGAATTCGAAAAAGGCATTGAAGCCGGAATGGCCATGGCCAAAAGCGGCTTTGAGCTCTTACTGCGTCTGTACAGTTTTCCACTGCCGGTGGTGGCGGCTTGCACCGGCCACGGAATTGCAATGGGCGCCTTCATCATTATGGCCAGCGATTACCGCATTGGCACGCTAGGCAGCTATAAGATTAGCCTACCAGAGACACGGATAGGCATGGAACTGCCACCAACGCTGATGGGGCTGACCGAATCGCGCATCTCTCCTCGGCACTTAACCCGCGTTGCCCTGCTGTCGGAAGTTTATTCTCCCGAGAATGCTGTGGACGCTGGCTTTATTGACGAAGCAGTTGAATACGCAGATTTAGAGGCTAAAGCGATCGAAGCGGCGACCACAATGGCGCAATTGCCGCAGGCACAATTTGTGCAAAACAAGCTGGCGATTCGAGCCACCACGCTGGAAACAATGCGCGCCGGAATTGCGCAAATGTCCCTGCGTTAAATTTTATCAAGACTAACCTCGGCGCAACCGATAAGGTAGGCGCATTAAACCAATAAGCGCTGGGGGTTTGTCGCGTGAACACACTAAATTCGGCCGTGGTATTTTTAGGTGCCGCGGTAGTAGCCGTCCCTATTTTTAATAGCCTGCGCATTGGCTCGATCTTAGGCTACTTAGTGGCTGGCGCGGTTATTGGCCCAGCCTTGCTCAATCTAGTGAGTGACCCCGGTACGATTTTGCACTTCGCTGAGCTAGGCGTTGTTCTACTGCTCTTTCTCATTGGTATCGAACTAGCGCCGCAGAAGCTGTGGCGCCTGCGCAATTCCATTTTGTTTTGCGGCGGTGGCCAGCTACTCATTAGCGCCACCCTCGTTGGCCTGGCGGTTTATGCGCTCACCACCACGGTATCAACGGCGCTCATCATCGGGCTTGCACTGGCCCTATCGTCTACCGCTTTTGCAATCCAGTTGATGCAAGAACACCGGATGCTAAAGAGCCCACCCGGCCAGCAGGGATTCAGTATTCTGCTAATGCAGGATCTAGCGGTTATCCCAGTGCTGTTAATGGTAGAAGCCCTAGCAGATAAAGGCGCCGCGTCCGGCCCTGCGTGGTACGTGGGTGTTGGCGCTATCGCGCTGGTACTGGTGATAGGGCGCTTTCTGCTCAACCCATTTCTAGCACTGATGTCTCGCTATGGCAGTGAAGAAATCATGACCGCATCAGCATTGCTAATCGTTATTAGTACAGCACTTGGAATGCAAATGGCTGGGCTTTCCATGGGTATGGGAGCATTTGTGGCGGGTGTGCTGTTGGCGAACTCGCGGTTTCGGCATCAGATCGAATCAGAAATCGAACCGTTTAAAGGCCTGCTGCTAGGGCTTTTCTTCATGGCTATCGGTATGAACTTAGACCTTGGTCTATTAACCCGTGAGCCGCTATTCATTGTAAGCGCGGCAGTCGCCTTAGTCGCGACAAAAACGGCGATAATCTGGGCGTTGTTGCGTATCAGTGGCCAGGAATCGAGAGACGCACTACGCGTTGGGTTAATGCTGTCACAGGGCGGAGAATTTGCGTTTGTGGTGATGACAGCAGCCGTTGGCAATGCGTTGATCGAGCCAACGATGGCCGACCAAGTGACTCTCATCGTCGGTTTATCTATGGCGCTAACCGCGCCGCTGGTCATTCTGCACAGCCAATTTTTTGCCTCCGACAATTGTCCACCTGTGTACGATGAATCCTCCGATCAAGACGAACCAGAGGTGATCATTGCAGGCTTCGGTCGATTTGGACAAATATCGGGCCGCATACTCAGTGCCAATGGTATTCCGTTTACCGCCTTGGACAATGACGCAAAGCATATCGAGTTCATTGAAAAATTTGGCAACCGCGTTTTCTATGGCGACGGTTCCAAACTGGATTTGCTTAAGGCCGCCGGCATAGATCATGCCCGCGTGTTTCTGATCGCTCTGGATGATGAGGAACAAGCTCTGCGCGTGGCGCAGCTGGTGAGAGGCAACTACCCCGATTTGCGCATAGTGGCTCGAGCTCACAATCGCTTTAGCGTCAGGCTTTTTCGCGACTTGGGCGTGCATACCATCATTCGCGAAATGTCAGCAGGCAGCCTGGAGGCCGCCGATGAACTACTACAGGCCTACGGTTTTACCGCTTACGATGCCCACCGAATGGTCGACATTTTTGCCCGTTACGATGAAGAGTCTCTTGAAAACTCGCTGGCAATGGAGGGCGATATGGACGCCTTGATCGATCACAGTCTGTACAGCCGAGATCATCTGGCGGGCCTGTTTAAAAACGACAAGTCCGAGTTACCTGAAGCGCCGGGCTAATCCGAATTCGTTTTTGTGCCGTAACCACTCCAAAGCTCTTTTTGTACGATGTTTTGGGATGAGTCACATGATGCAAAATCGCCTTAGAATCCTGCGCTGCGCGTTGGGCCTTGTCTGTATGGCACTCCTTCAGGCCTGCACGTCTGTCAGCGTCTCAGACCACAAACAGTTCGAGCCAAGCGTCGATCTACAGGCTTTCTTCGACGGAGCGCTCACGGCACACGGTGTCGTTAAAAACCGTCCCGGAAAAATCATCAGAACATTCAATGCCGATATAGCTGCGTGCTGGAAACAGGGTACGGGTTACCTGGTTGAAGACTTTGTCTTTGATGACGGCGAACAGCAACGACGCATATGGACACTTGCTCCCAACGGCGACGGCACCTACTCCGGCACCGCTGGCGATGTTGTCGGCCCAGGCAACCTTACAGTGGCTGGAAATAGCGTGTTTCTTGATTATGTGCTTAGAATACCGCTGGGCGATGCCACCGAAAATCAGCGCACAATCGACGTACGCGTAGATGACCGAATGTATCTGGTATCGCCCACGGTACTGTTCAATGAATCGGTACTCACCAAATTTGGCGTGAAGGTGGGCAGTCTCGGGTTGGTGATTCTCCGACAGCCGCAAGGCACTCACGAACAGGCACGTGCGCAATGTGAGCAACAGACATGAACATAACGCGCAGGCGAAAAAAACAGGAAAAATGCAATGCAAGACCAGACAGATACGCCCCTGCAGCTTGGAGCCATACTCTACCCCGGTTTTGAAATGCTCGACCTGTTTGGTCCGCTTGAGATGTTTTCACTGCTAGACCCAAGCTTACTCACCATCAACATGATCGCCGAGAAGACCGGCCCTGTCATGGCGGCTACCGGCATGCACATCGACAGAGGCCCCGAGGTAATCGCGCAGTACGATTTCAACTCTGCGCCGCCGATGGATATCCTGCTTTTACCGGGCGGGTTTGGCACGCTGCCTGAACTTGAAAACCCTGCCATGCTGGGCTTTTTGGCCGAGCGATCTTCCACGGCAAAGATAACGGCATCAGTGTGCAGCGGCTCTGCTTTACTGGCCAAAGCCGGCGTGCTGGATGGACATCGCGCTACCAGTAACAAACAGCTGTTTGCGTTAGCCGTTGCTCAATCTGACAAGGTAGAGTGGGTAGAAGCAGCGCGCTGGGTAGACGATGGCCCTGTAGTCACGGCTTCAGGGGTCTCTGCAGGCACCGACATGGGTTTAGCGATAATAGAGCGGCTTTTCGGCGAAGCCGTTGCATTGACTATAATGGATACCGCCGAATACACCTGGCACCGCGACGCAAATACTGACCCTTTCGCGAAAGATCTGAACAAACTATCTGCGCTGCTTAACCTCTGATAACGCTACTGATTTCTTGCGCTAAGCGCTAACCCCGTCTGCTACGCGAAAAGCGCAGCAGCAATAACACGCCCGGCCCAAGCAACCATAACGTACTGGGCGATGGCACTGTGGCAAATATCGCCGGAGACGTGGTGAGTGTTGTTAGCAATAACCTCGGCGCCGTATCTAACGCCAGAGATAAATCTTGAAGCGCATTTGCGGCATAAAGAATGTGAAAACCCACCAGACTAACCGCGCTGGACAAATGCGAGATGCTGGCAGCGCCCAACCCAATATTGACCGTTGTGGCTCCACTGGATAGCACTTGCGTGGCGGCGGTCACACCACTACTGAGCGCTGCAAATACGGTATCAAAATGCGCTTGTGTCAAAGGGCCCACTGGCGCAGAGACGACATCATTCAACGCCGTGGACTCGATAGTGCTGACCACCAACTCACCCGGCACGGCATCTGTCACGTTGACGTCAAACGCCAAAGACGCGCCAATAATGGGCTCATTCACACTCGATAAATCGTAAACGGCGTAACCCGAACGCTGCCGTTCCTCGAGTCCGACACCACTGGGGCTGAACCCTAGAAACTCGTAGCTTAATTCTTGCAATAGCGGGGAGTGTGAATACACGGCTCCCTGCTGCAGCACTTCGCCCGTATCACTTGCATTGATTACTATTGAAGCGGCCTGCGCCGGCAACACATGCACTACACTCGCGCACGCAGCCAACAGCAGCCCCTTAAGACTGACCCGTATCCCTTTCACGTCTCACCTCCGCGCCCTCGGCGCTTGCATCGCAAATCTACTGTTCGCGTTTACTTAGACCATTCCAAAATGCGCTTAGAACGCGTTTTTGACAAGAACGCAGTTCACAAAATCAGACATTGGCCATGGTTAAGTTGGTAGCGGGTTACCGCGATATATTCTCTGACTAGACTCCTTTACACTGTAGAAAAATCAAGGAATCTAGACATGAGTGACCCCGGATCGCGTTTCCCAGAGCTTAGTTGCTATCTATTACCCGGCCACACCACCACCCCGAAAGACGCCATTGCTGAGGCGCAAGAAGCTGAAAGACTGGGCCTGGGTAAAGTGTGGCTATCGGAACGGTTTGATGTGAAAGATGCAGGCGTCATCTGCTCTGCGGCACTTGCCACCACAGAGCGTATTCATGTGGCCACAGGTGCTACTAATTTGCATACGCGCCACCCGCTGGTGCTAGCCAGCATGTGTACCAGCATGCACCATCTCTCCGATGGACGCTTCGAGCTGGGCCTCGCCAGAGGTGTCGCCATTCGCAATGACCTTATGGGCCTAAAGGCTGTCTCGAATGCGCACTTTGCCGAGGGTGTAGAGCTATTGCGAAAACTCTGGCGCGGCGAGAAGGTAATGGGCCACGACGGAGCGATGGGCAACCTGCCCTATGTCACGCTAGGAGACTGGATGGATGTGAAAATCCCGATACATTTGGTGGGCTTTGGCCCAAAAACCCTGCGCTTCGCTGGAAAACACTTCGACGGCGTTCACTTGCATACGTTCATTACCGATGAGGGGTTGCGCAAAGCCAAAGCACTCATCGCCGAGGGCGCAGAGTCCGTCGGTAGAGACCCTAACGACATCAAAATTTGGTCGGTGTATGCCACTGCGCTAAACCCAACGCCAGAGGATCATCTGAAGAAATTCATCGCGCGCATGGCAACGTATATGCAGGCACCGGGCTACGCTGAGTTGCTCATCGAACTAAACGGTTGGGATCCAGAAGTACTGGCTGCTTTCCGCGCGAATGAGACGGTCTCTTCTATGCTCGGCGGCATAGATAGCGTTGCTACTCTTGAACAGCTAGAGGAAATTAGCCACCTGATTCCAGACGAGTGGTTACCGGCGGCCAAAGGCACAGCGCAGGAATGCGCGGCGGCGTGGAAAAACCAGTTTGCGCAAGGGGCAGATGGCGTGGTGATTCACGGGTCGACGCCAAACGAGTTTGCGCCGATTTTGGATGCCTACGCCGAAATTCGTTAACGCCAAATTTTCACGACGTTAACGCACGCTACTCTAAAAATTCACCTGCATTCACATCAACGCAGTGTTGTAGGTGACGCTGTATCAACGCTAAGAACATTTTGTCACTGCGCTCGTCTGAGCTGCTGAAGCTTGCTCCCAGAACGATAATCATTAAGCCGTGCATAGAGTACAACCGATACTGCTCCCAGCAGCTGTCAAATGTCATATCGACACCGGCGCTTACCAAGTTGCTGTGGTAACGCGTTATCAACTCGCGCTCCCATTGCCGGCGATCTTCGACCTCAAGGCTGCCGCCCAAGAAGTAGGCGGCGTCGGCAACCGCTGACGACTCGGATATTGTCTGCCAATCCACGGTGGTGGCCACATTGCCATCAAACAGAAGGTTCTCGCTGCGCAAGTCGCCATGAACAAGCGTTTTAGGGCCTTCGTATTGGGACACAAAGCGAACGACGTTATCGACATACCGATCACCAAAGGCAATGCATTCGGGCGTTAAGCCAGCCCCAAACCGCTCCAGAAACCCAGGCCAGCATTGCTGCATCAACGACTGCCCAAATTCTCCGCCGTCGTCACTGGCGGCCGAGACGACGTAATCGCGCTCGGCCAGAGATTCGTTACCGTAGTATGCCGACGCCAACTTTGCCACTTCATCCAGCACTGTCTCCGCTCGCGCTCGCGTTTCGCCGACCAGGTTATTGCCGGGCTCAGCAGGCGCCATGTCTTCCATAAGCAACAGAAACTCTGTGTGATCTTCGCTCAGCTCACTACCGTAAATCGCAGGTGTGCGCATGGTAGTACCAGCCGCCAGCTCACGGTAAAACATCACCTCGTTATAATACGCACCGTGTGCGCCGGCCATTGCTCTTGCATGCTCATCAGAGGCAGGGAACTTTGCTATCAACGTATTGGGTGCCTGACCCTGATCACCCTGGTAGGCCAGCTCGAAACGCGCGTTATCGCCCATCTTTCCCGTGCCAATAATTTTTGCAACGACTGAACTGACAATGCCGTCTTGTAGCAACCCTGCACCGCGCAGGTACTGCGTTAACGTTTGTGCATTGAGTGACTGCGCGTCTGTCGCAAATGAATGACTCATTAACCAATCCCCAACAAATCGTCACGTTGGCCCATATACACTTCGGCGCAGAAGCCGAAATCAACAGGCAGGTTATTGCCACTCACAAAACTCGCCAGCCGGCTATTCAGCAACACTAACGGCTCACCCATCTCTGCACCGGTTGCGTAGCGGCCATTCGACGGTAGAAACAAATCAATCACCTCGGCGGGCATTTCGCCCTCCCCTTTTAATTTATCCATAAACCCGCTGGCAGTGGGCGACGGCGCTATACAGTTAATACGAATGCTTCTGGCTGCGAGTTCTTTCGCTCTGGTCATCGTATAAACGATAATGGACTGCTTAGAAAAGCCATAACCGTCTGCACACGCCTCTGGGTTGGCATCGAACCAGGCGTTCGCTGTATCAAAATCATTTTCCAACGCGAGGTATTCTCGCACGGCATCCAGATTACCCTTCCAGCCCATGCCGGCGGTAGAGGCGATCGACGCTATCGCGCCTCCATCGACTATGCCCGGTAGCAATGACTCAGTGAGGTATCTCAAACCGACAAAGTTAATCAGTAAGGTGTCGCGTGCAGAGAACGGCGGGCTGGGCACACCTGCGCAATTAAACAAAGCGTGCACGCTATCGGGGAGTTCAGACACAGCAGCGTCAATAGAAGCAGGGTCTTTCATATTGGTTTCTATTGCGCTTTTAACGGGCACTGACACGGGCGCAATATCCAAGGCATACACGTTGGCACCGAGATCGACTAACAACTGGGCGGCGGCCTGGCCCATGCCTGAGGCGGCGCCGGTGATGACTACGTTTTGCCCCTGATAACCTAACAAGTTGTCCATGTTGCTTGCTCCGGTGTTCTGTTTAATGCGAGATCGTTGTCGTTCGATTGTAGACAAATTGCTGGCTTGGCGCGTTGGGTTACTGGCTGCTGGTTTAGTCGGGCTTGGGTGGTTTAACTATTGGGGCCAGATTCGGCTGCCACTGTTCAACAATGGTGATCTAGGGCTTCCTTATTGGTGAGTATCGGAGTGGCACCTGGCCCCAATGCGGGCTTTGGTGATCAGTCGCTCCACGTGATTCGCTTGGTGATAACCAAAGCCCGCATTGAGGCCTTGCAACGTTCCATGAATCAGCATTGGTTTTACAGGAACAAAAAACTCAGTACTCGACGCATTGAGAGATCGGGGGATTGGCGCGAGACATGATTCCCACCAAGCGAATCACGTGGAGCGACTGGGAATCATGTCTTGTGCCAATCCCTAACTACAGAGCCCGACCTTGGGCCTTTTAACTACCCCAAAAAAGCAATGCTCATCAGTTTGGACAAGCCGGCGAAACCAGCTCGCCCGGTAATGCTCCAGTAGGCTCGCCCTCAGCAAAGGTCGCTACCCCGTTCACCAAGGTCAGCCGAACCGGCGCAGGATCACGCGTCCAGCGCCAAGTGGTGCCGCCCTTGCCGTCGGGTACATCGTTCACTTTGTACTTATCACGGTGCTGCAGCTCATCCAGAGCAAACACCGCTACATCAGCACGTTTACCCACAGCCAGTACACCACGGTCGCTAAAACCAAAGTGATCAGCAAGCTTGCCTGTTTGGCAATACACCGCCTCTTCAATACTCAACAGACCATTGCGCACGTAATCGGTGTACAACAGGATGCAATCTCCACTGCCGCAGAACAGCTGGCCATGTGCACCTGAATCATTGATGTTGCCCACCGCTTTCGGGTCGCGCGTTAAACGCACCACCATGTCGTCATCTTTCTTCCAGGGCGGCATCGTGACTGTTGACGACAAACCATTCTTGATAAACCACTCGGCCAACGCGTGGGAGAAAGGCAGCCCCAATTGCTTTGCGTAATCGCCGAGGCTACAAATAGGGTCGGCGCCATTTTCGGAGTTGTCCAACATCATCGCTGCGGGGTCACGAAAGAAGGACGTCTCCAGAGATTCGTTTTCCCAGGAATGTTGGGCGCGTTCGCGCCAGGTTTGATCGGCAAGCAAAGCCAGCTTTTCTTCATCACTTTCTGCCGTTACGACTTCATGCCAGACAAACTCATTCGACTGCGCAAACAGTAAAGACTGCCGAATACTGGCCGTCACCATAATGGGTACGTGAGCGTAGCCCGTCCAAAAATCTCTGCCTTCGCTCACGAAACGCTCGTGAAGGTCAGCGAGCGGCTGCTGAATACCGTAGTCTCGCTGCCACTGCAATGTAGGCACACCAGCCCACTGCAGACGAATGTCTTTACCTTCGGTAAGGCGTGCAAGGCGCTCCATGGAGTCGCCAGCGGTAAAACGCATCAGGCTATCGACCACAACTTGCGTGGTAGCTGCCGGATAGCGCTCGAGCACTTCGAACATGGCGATAAACTCGGCGTCGTCGGCCAGTAGCGAGGGAACAGGCCTGTCTTCGCCGTCGTGATCCATTAAGTTACTGGACAGGCCCAACGCACCCGCACTCAGCGCGTCGTCCAGCAGTGCTGCTATTTTTTCAATTTCTTCTGGCGTGCTGGCTCGCTCCCAGGCTTCCATCCCAAGTACGGCAAGACGCAGCGCGATGTGGCCTACAAACGCTCCGTAGTTCGCCGTGACGCTGGTGTTTTCGACCATCGACTTTTTGTATTCCGACCACGTACGCCAATCCCATGGCAGGTTGTTGAGGAATGGTTGCTCTGGGATGTCTTCAAAAAATGAGAAGATTTTTACCACTTCTTCCTGCACTGCTTTATCTTCGTGCAGGGGCGCAAGCGCAAAACCACAGTTGCCCATGACGACCGTGGTCACACCACACCCTGGCAGCGGCTGTAAGTCGGGTTGCCACCAAAGTGTGCCGTCAAAGTGGGTATGGCTTTCGATCAAGCCTGGCGTGACATAGCAGCCACTGGCATCGACCACTACCTCGCCGGAAGCTGCGCTAAGGCCTTGCCCAATTTCTTCAATTACGCCGTCGCGCACGCGAACATCGGCCGTTACCGCGTCCGCCCCTGTTCCATCAACGACGCTGCCACCTTTGATCAAAAAATGCGTTGCCTGTGCGTCCATAGTGCTGCTCCTGAAGGAATATAGTATGGGCCTTAGCTTAGTGCGCGAAGCGTCACAGGGCAGCAACCAAAGTACAGCGGCTTAAACCAGCGCTTACTCTGTTCGCCCCTGAACACGCCCGCGCGTTTAACTGCCGGCCGGTGCGGGAATGATCCGCCTATTGTAAAAAATCAGCAGTGCAGCAAACAGCATCTGCAAGCCGCCGTAGAGCAGCACGGTAAATAGCACCATATCGCCCATCTGATTATCGCCACCGACCACGATGGGAAACATCGATGCTTTAATAAGAACACCCAGATTGGTGTTACGCACAACTGCCTCCATCTCGATAGCAACGCAATCTCGAGTGGGCAACCGCAACACCCATGGCACAAAGCGGCCAAGTACTAGTAGAACGATGGTAAAGCCAAACACCAACCAAGCGTTCGTCGCCCCAAAAGCTTCTGTATCGAGGCGCCCAGCGCTCGATGAGCCAACAATAATCAACACGATGGTAAATAAGGAGGCGCGGATAGACCATTTGGATACTGTGGGAGCTTTATCCGGATTACGCTTTAGATAGAGCATGCCTAAAGACAACGGCAGTAGCAAAATGAGCGCAATATCTCGAAACACCTGAGCTACAGGCATGGTGAACGTACTGGGTAGATACTCTGCAATGAGTGCCGATAGAATCAACGGCGTGGTGACCAAACAGGCAAGTGTTGTAATGCCGGTAATCGAAATAGACAGAGGGCTATTGCCTCGAGACATATGCGTAAAAATGTTCGAAGTTGTACCTCCGGGGATTGCAGCAACAAGTGCAATACCCACCGCTACGCCACCGATAACGCCGCTGCCATGAATAAAGGCATACGCTGCAAGAGGTACTAGCAACAACTGCAACCCCGTTCCCAACAGCACTGCCTTTGGCTCTCTCAGCACATCTTTAAAGTCGTCGAAGGTCAGGGTCGCGCCCATTCCAAACATAGCCAGTGCCAGCTGCACCGCGGCCAGCCAGAACTCGTACCGAATATAAAACTCACCCAAGATTGTGTCTCATCATGTTAAGGGACTGCTTTGCAGCATAGTAGCCACCGCGGGGGTTACATCTTGCGCAGAACCGACCTGAGTGTCAAAGCGATAAAAGATATACAACTGTCACAAGCGACCTGCCTCCTCTTCCCGCATAAGAAACTTCTGAATCTTGCCAGTCACCGTCATCGGAAACGCATCCACAAAGCGCACGTACCGTGGAATCTTAAAATGCGTAATCTGCCCCCGGCAAAAATCCCGTAATGCATCTTCAGTCAGCGACTCACCTGCATGCAGTTGCACCCAGGCACACACCTCTTCACCCATTTTGTCATCCGGGATGCCAAATACCGCCACCTCGGCAATCGCTGGATGGGTATACAGAAACTCTTCCACTTCCCGTGGGTAAATATTTTCACCGCCACGAATCACCATGTCTTTGATTCGGCCAACCACTTGCACGTAACCCTCGTCATCCATCACACCCAGGTCACCGGAGTGCAACCAACCGGCAGCATCAATGGTTTCGCGAGTTCGCTCCTCCTCGTTCCAATAACCGCGCATCACTGAGTAACCCCGTGCGCAGATCTCTCCAGTGGCACCAATGGGTGCAACACGGCCAGCGTCATCAATGATTTTGATCTCCACCCAGGGTACGGCTCGCCCAACGGTCTCCGTGCGCTTCTGGAGTGAATCATCGGGCAGAGTGATGTGATTGACCGGGCTGGTTTCGGTTTGCCCGTAGGCGATCAACACATCCGGCATATTCATATCGGTATTCACGCGCTTCATCACTTCCACCGGGCACGGCGCACCGGCCATAATCCCTGTGCGCAGGCTGCTAACATCAAAGTCTGCAAAACTCGGCTCATCGAGTTGCGCAATAAACATGGTGGGGACACCGTGCAGCGCAGTGCACTTTTCAGCCTGCACAGTTTGCAGTGTTGCCAGCGGTTCGAAGGCCGCTTCAGGAAACACTGCTGTTGCTCCATGCGACATACACGCAAGATTGCCCATCACCATACCGAAGCAGTGGTAAAGGGGAACCGGTATACACAGCCGGTCTTTGTCAGTGAACTGCATACTCACACCGCACAAATGCCCGTTATTGAGAATATTGCAGTGTGTCAGCGTCGCACCCTTCGGCGCGCCGGTGGTGCCGCTGGTAAATTGAATATTGATGGGGTCATCGGGGCTAAGCGTTGCGGCTATTTCTTTCAGCGAAGCCTGCTCGCAATCACTTCCCTTACTGACAACATCATCGAAGGCAAAGATTCCCGGTTGCGGGTTCGTCTCCATGGAAACGACTGTGCGCAGATGCGGCAGCTTCTCTGCCCTTAGCGCACCTGGCTGCGCTTGTTCAAGCTCTGGCGCCAGTGTTTGCAGCATTTCAATGTAGTGGCTGGTTTTAAAACTGGGAGCAGTCACAAGGGCCACGCACTCCACTTTGTTCAGCGCATGCTCGAGTTCGAACAGACGATACGCCGGATTAATGCAAACCATAATCGCGCCAATGCGCGCGGTCGCATATTGCACTAACACCCACTCGGCGCTGTTGGGCCCCCAGATACCAACGCGATCGCCAGGCTTAATGCCAATGGCCAGAAAACCACTCGCCAAACGATCAACGGCTTCTAGTAACTGTGTGTAGGTATAACGGATATTTTGATGGCGAACCACCAAGGCTTCATTAGCACCGAAGCGTGTACACACGTCTTCAAGGCGCTCGCCGATAGTCTGATAGAGAATCTCGGTGTTTGCTAAACCACCATAATAGCTTTGCTGTAAGCTCATCTTCGAACCTCCGTTGGCAGCGCTGCTAGCACTAGCACAGGCACTAACACAGGCACTACAAACCGCAAGCAGCGCGCATGCCCTGCTCCGTTGCCTTTTGTATCAAGCCAAGCCCGGTGCAATCGCCAATGGCCTGTACATCAGCGGCCAGACCTTCCATCGCCAGCAGTACCGAATCTTCTGCCACTGGCTCGCCCGCCAGAACTATAGAATCTGCGGGAAGGAACCGTGAAACACCGTCCGCGTTTTTATAGCGCAGGCCTTTGGCTTCAATTGCTTCAAAGGTGATCTCAGTATTAAAGGTCACTCCCATACGATCAAGACGATCAGTATGTTCAGTGAGGCGCTTGGGGCCGATCTCCTGCGCCATCAGCTTGTTTTCATCCAGCACATGTACTTTGCGACCACGATTGCCAAGAAACTCAGCCAGCTCAATAGCAGCAAGATCAGAGCCGACAACCACCACACGCTTGCCAATAGGCAACCACAGCTTAGATAAGCTGCGCAGCAGGCCGGGTGTAAGGTGCGGGCTCGCTATTTTGGCCGCCCATGCGGCCGGGCCACGCAACACACTAGGAAACGCAAGAAAATCGTTAGAGGTGGCAGTGCCTTCAACCCAGCGCCGCAGCTGTGCACCGCTGAAAACATGCGGTTGGTTAGCGCCGGGTATTGGCGGCGTCTCAACCTTGGCGCCGGTTGCCACAATAATGGCATCGGGCCTAAGAGCACGTACCTGTTGCTCATTGGCGATCTCACCAAGGCGCAGGTTAACCGTTGACTGATTCACCTGCTCGACTAGCCAATGCAGAAAGGTTTGATTGTCACGATGCACAGTAGAGGCCAGAACCAACGAGCCACCCAACCGCGCTTGTTTTTCAAAAAGCGTTACGTAATGGCCACGTAAATTGGCCACTCTCGCCGCCTCCATACCCGCTGGCCCGCCGCCGATCACTACCACGCGTTTGGGTGAATCTACCGGGGTTAAATCGAGCTCAAGTTCGCGACCGGTTTGCGCATTTACCGCGCAGTTCATATTCTGGAAGCGAATCATGGTGTCGATACAGTTCTCGCAGGAGATGCATCGGCGAATATCGCGCGAACGGCCGGCACGCGCTTTGGCTGGCCACTGTGGGTCTGCCAAAAACGGCCGCGCCATCGCGATCATATCTGCGCCGCCCTCTGACAAAATGTGTTCAGCAAGCTCCGGGGTATGAATACGGCCCACGGCAATCACGGGTACATCAACCACCTGTTTAATGGATTCAGCCTGCGCAACATTAATGCCATCAGGAAAATCACTCCCCATTACCATCGACGTTACCAGCCCATCGGTTGTGCCACCGCTCACTCTGAAGGCATCTGCTCCAGCTTCCACCAGCATTTGCGCCAGCCGTTGGCTTTCGTTCGCAGAGCGTCCACCGGGGAAACGTTCGTATCCAGAAAGGCTAACCGTGATAGGAAACTCATCGCCCACCGAGCCGCGTATCGCGGCCATTGTCTCCAGCAGCATGCGCGCTCGCCCTTGCAAACTGCGGCCGCCGTAACCGTCACGCCTGGCGTTACGCAATGGTGAAAGAAAAGACCCTAGCAACATGTAAGCATGTGCCGCGTGCAGCTCAATACCATCGTACCCTGCCTGTTTTGCGCGCAAGGCACCTGCCGCATACTGTTCAATGACACCGGCAATTTCATCTTCTTCCAGCGCGCGGCACGACTGCTTGCCAGAGGGGTTCACAGAAATACTGGGCCCTATACCGGGTTTCTTTTCAAAAAAAGGTGCAAGTGACTCAGGGCCAGGATGCGTAATTTGCGGCTGTATTTTTGCGCCCAGGCGATGGACGGCTTCGGTAATCACCTGGTGCTTTTCAATAAACCGATCTTCAGACAAACTGAGTGAATTCATTTGGTAGCGATGATCCAACGCCACTGAACACACTTCTGCGGTGATCAAACCAACGCCACCTGCAGCACGCGCCTCAAGATAGGCTAGCAACCGATCGGAAGGCTCCTGCTCTATCGTGCCGTAGTCGGTAGTCATCGGTGACATAACAACCCGATTGGGCAGTTCCATACTGCCAATGCGAATAGGCGAAAAAAGCGTCTTAAACTCGTTCATAGATTGCCTTTAGAAACACTTACACATTGGCCAGATGTTCGCGGATGAACGCGTAGCCATCGTTTGACAGCTGCTGCGGGCTTTCGAACGCTTCACGCCAAATGTTGGCTGCGGACACAATATCCGGATCAGCCATGCCAAAGGCCTCGATAGTCAACCAACCGGAATAGTCTGAGGCCTGTAATGCCTTAAATGTCTCTTGCCACTTAACCTGGCCGGTTCCCAGTGTACCCCTATGACTTTCGCTGAGGTGCACATGCATAAGCTCATTACCTAACCCGGCAATTGCCACTTCCGGATCTGGGTCTTCAATGTTTGCATGATGCGTATCGTAAAGAACACCCACGTTATCCAACCCTATGTCACGGCACATGCGCTGAGCATCTGCGGCGGTATTAATCAAAAATACTTCGAAGCGATTTAAAAATTCTAAGCCCAGCCGCACACCTGCTGATTGCGCATACTCCCCCGCCGCTCTCAAATACTCAGCACTCCAATCCCACTCTTGCTGCGTGGCACCACGACCAACAAAATACTTGTGCGCCTGATAGATCCCACCAACTAAAAGGTCGCTGCCAAGCATTGCTGACTGATCGATATACCCTTTTAACGTAGTCAACCCTGCCGCCCGTACTGCTGGGTCAGGATCAATAGGATTGACCTCTTCGGTAATAAACGTTGATGTGGTACAGGCCAAACCCAATGCATCCAACTCGGCGCGCATTGCCTTGATATCGGCTTCTGGCTGGCCAACAACGGGGATTTCGATGCCATCAAAGCCCGCTTCTTTCAAGCTGGCAAAAATCGGCAAATGTTCCTGCGT
>JBGCFE010000128.1:0-6733 GCA_045106775.1 Halioglobus sp. | reverse complement strand
CGGCGGTAACTGCCTCGACAGAAGAGGCGTTTGATGCTGGGTTTCTCTTGCGTGAAGATGCGGATGCCATCATCACCTGGGCACCGCAGCAATGGCGTTCACAAGTTCCCCAGTAAAGCTAAGCTGAGCAAAGCTAACCTTTAGAAAACGTATTCCAGAACGCAACCTCGCTTACAGGCTTCCTGTAAGCGGGGCTAAAGTCCGTACCTATCGTGTAGGCAATCGGGAACAAACCAATCTGGGTGTACTCGTCAAAGGGAACATTCAACAGCTCAGCCATTTCTTTTTCGCGCCATAAATGGGCCGTAGTCCAGGCGCTCCCTAAACCACGCTCCCGCAATGCCAAGAAGAAACTCCATGTTGCTTGCACGATAGAGCCATAGGCACTCCCTCGCGAAAAGGCGTTACCTCTTTCCATGCGGCCTGCCATCAATGGCAGCAGCATTGCAGGGCTGCGATGCATATTCTGCCGCAAGTGGTCTACCGATTGATCAATGGCCGCAAAACCGGGGATGTCAGACCCGGCGTAGTTCTCGCCTACGTTCTCACCCAGGGTCGCAACGAAATCGTCGATGCCGCCGCAGTATATATTGGCCATTTTCGCAATCACTTGCGAATCATCGACCAATATCCAACGCCACGTATTTAAATTGGAGCCGTTGGGTGCCTGCAGCGCTAGCTCAAGACACTCTTCAATTAGGGGCCTCGCAACAGGCTTTTCAAAATCTAATCGTTTACGCACGCTACGCGTGGTTGACAGTAATTCATCGGCGCTCAGATTCAGCATTCTGGCTCGCTCCTACGTGAACAACAAATCGAAGGCTTGTTTGGAATCCCAATACTCCTGAAAGCGGCTGATTTTTCCGTCTTGCAACTTCACCAGAAACAAATAGTCGTTGAGATAATCGACACCGCCCTTTGTTTTGCACTGCATGGTGAACTGGTAAATCACATGATCATCTTCGGCATCCAGATAGCGCTGATTGGGATAGGAAATGGTTTCGGGCAAATAGCCGTTATCATGCTCTTTGCCCGAATTGGCAACGTTGAGGCAGGCCTCAAAGCCAACATGCTCGATAGACTCTTCATTGCCGGGAATAGGCATTGAGCGGGTCGTTATCCAGGTAACGTCGTCAGTGGAAAGGGAGCGTGCCAGCTCTGGATCTGTCCACAGGCTGGCGAAAAATGTCTCTACAATCTCTTTGTTAGTTTGCGCACTCACGAAGACACCTCTTGTGTAGGGTTTGTCGAGTTTGTCGGATTGGCCTGATTCATTTCAGAGTACCGCCCCTTGCGATGAATTTTGGATTCTTTGGTGGGCAGATGGCCAATAAACTGGAAGGCGTTTTGCGTGATGATTTCGTCGTTGCCACGAATCTCACGATACTGTTTCATGAAACCGGCGATAGACGCATCTCGCTCCTGCGCAGAGACATTCGTGGTCGTGCCACCGTGAAGCTGGTGGAAACACCCCTCACCAACTAATTGCACGGCGGTAACACCGGGCGCATCTACAGCACGCTTGAAAATATCCATATTCACAACACCGCCACCGGGCAAATCAAAACGCTCGTCCAGACCGCCAAGGCTCTGAAACAATTCGCGCTTTAAGAACAGGCAGTTAGATTCAAAAATACGATTCAACCAGCTAATATTCTCTGGCCCCGCCCGCAGTGGCACGCCCACTTCATATAATCGATACCCGTCTTCGGGCCATTGAATGCTTTGCAGCAGTTCGTCCTCTACGGTTTTGTTGTAGCCCTGAGTGATTGACTCATTCTGCTCAGCAGGGCCCATCCAAAAATAGCGCGTGGCGACCACCGCCTCCGGGTAGGCGGCATAAGCCGCCAATGCAAACTTAAACACGCCGGGGGTGAGTATGTGCGCGCCATCGATCATCAGGCAGACTATCTCACCCTGCGCCTGAGACAGCGCCAGATTGATACCCGGCACAGGCGTAGGGGGCGCATCATCAAGCCTGATAAGCCGCACGGGAACATCGATATCGGCCCAACTTGCCGGATCGAGCGGTACGGGCGACGCGTTATCTACCAACAACACCTCATAATCGAGATCCTGCGCGCCCTGTTGGTAGCTGCGCGACAAACCACGCAATGTGCGGGGAATTTCCCGAGCCATATCGTAAGCTGTTGTGATTACCGTTAATTTCATAACATCCTATAGATTCTAATCCACCCGTAATGCCCGCTCAGTCGAGCGGCTTACCGGCTAATTTGGCGCGCCTGCGCTCGACAGCGGTAATGTTCGACGCCATCGTCAGCATATTGCCTAAATAGCAAAAGTCGACCTTGGAGACGACTTCAGTACTGCCGGTAATTTCTTCAAATTGCGCGCGATATTTCGCGAGCTTTTCATCCCGCGCCTGGCCACTGGAGTTCGTGGTCGTGCCGCCATGAAACTGATGGAAGCACCCTTCTCCAATAATTTGCACTGGCGTGACCCCAGGGGCTTCAACCGCTTTTTTAAACACATCAAGGTTGAGAAAACCGCCGCCGGGAAAATCGTAGCGCTCATCTGCCCCGCCCTGCTCTTCAAACAGCGCGCGCTTCATAAACAGACAATTGGCTTCAAACATACGGTTAAACCAATTGAGGCGCGGCGCACCCGCACGCAGCGGTGTGGCGATTTCAAACAGGCGATAACCGTCCGAAGGCCAATCAATCCGCTCCATTAACTTGTCCTCAGCGGCCTGGTTATACCCTTTATCGATTGAGATGGTCTGTTCTTCCATGCCCAAATAGAAATAGCGTACGGCGACAACCGCCTCACCAAAGGCAGCAAAACTATCCAGAGCTTTCTGAAACACGCCCGGCGTTAGAACATGAGCGCCATCAATCATCAAACACAGCAACTCTCCTCTGGCCATAGCCAGTGCTTCATTGATTGCTGGCGCAGGCGAAGTTGCGGGGTTTTCGGGCCGAATAAGTGTGACAGGCACATCTATGTGCGCCCAACTGGCGGGATCTAACGGCTCTGGTGAGCCGTTATCCACCAAGAGCACTTCGTATTCGAGTTCCTTAGCACCCATTTGATAATCGCGTGCAAGGCCTTGCAGCGTGCGCGGTATTTCACGCGCCATATCGTAGGAAATAACGATGACTGATAACTTCATTGGCCCCGGTCCATGCCTGAGTTGAACTGCTTTTTGTTATTTTGCGGTGTTACTACTCACCACACCCCTAGTTTACGCGACTCCTTCGAGAAACCCAGCGTGATTTCGCACAGGATTACGCTTCGAATTCCCCTCGCTCAGAGAAATGTGTAACACTAGCTAAAGAATTAGCCAAGAATGGTCGCAAACTTCTGCTGATCGCCCAAAACACAAAAATAAGAACGAAAACAGACGACATAGACTAAGTAACCGCATGCAACCCAGTGCCTATAGATCAAGCAGTACCTCGTGGCGAATCGCCGGAGCCGTGTTTTTTTTCCTCAGCGCCATTGTTGGCTTTGAGATGGGCGTTTCGGTTTCTGAGCGGCCTGAAATTTTGGAGTCTTCACTCCTGGAAAAGGCCTATTACAGCCTTGGCCTGTTCGTGCTCGGCGGCATGGATTTAGGCACTCCTGAAGGCGGCCCGCTGATCGGGCGCATACTGCTCTGGCTATCCTATTTTGGCTCACCGATTTTAGCGGCATCAACAGTGGTAAGTGCTCTCCTAAAAGCACTCAATCCACAGGGCTGGTTTCTTCGCCGTCTGCGCAAGCACGTTATCGTGGTTGGTGATGGCGATATTGCTCTTACGACTATTCGCACTATCCGCAATCACAATAAAAAAATTCCCATCGTAGTGATCAGTAACAGCGGCGATCAGGTAATGCTCGAGGAGCTTCGCCAAAACTTTGGCGCGATTGTGGTGTCTGGTGATATCACTCACGAGTTTTTTCTAGAACAGTTACACGTGAGCGAAGCCAGCAAGATATTCCTGCTCGAAAACAACAGCCTTCGCAATTATGAGGCGGCGTCTACGCTACTCGATCGGCTCCCTATGATCGGTGAAAAAATCGTTATTCACTGTTCAAATCTACGCTTCATGCGCTCAATGGCCAACTCTCCTGTTGCACAGCGTTGCGAAATTTTTAACACCTACCATCTGGCTGCGTCGGGCCTGGTACGTAGCTACATGTTGCAACAGTTCCACGAAACGGCCTCCAAGGATATTGTTGTGCTTGCAGGCTTCGGCCGATTCGGCCAAACGATACTGGAAGAAATGCAGCGCAGCGCCCTTTCAGAGCTAGAAACCGTCGCTATCATCGACATTGACGCCCATAGACGGGTGTTGGTTGCCGATGAGCAAATGGAGTTCTCTGGCCTTTATCATCGCGAATTATTTGAGGGCGATATCGCTCACCCGGAAGTATGGGAAAGACTAGATAAAACCATTGATATCAGTGGTGAGAACACCGCTTTCGTTTTAGGCACAGGCCGCGAAGACGAAAACTTACGCCTGGGCTTGTGGCTACGCAAAAAATATCCGGGGGCTATGGTAGTCACGCGCACGTCACAAGAATCGCTCTTTGCCCGTGAAATGGGCGAGGAGCAGAATATCGTTAATGTCAGCATCACAGAGCTGGTTGAAAATCACCTCCCGAGTTCCTGGGTACGTTTGTAGATTGCCCACGATTGGTTTAGCAGGGGCGTCCAGTTAGCTACAAATTCAGAGGGTCGTCGGGTAGACTCAGCTACTGTCGCCCGCCACTGAAATTGCCCGCTAAACACCATGATGAGCCTAATGATTCGACCGATCAGAGCAGCGTTGAAAACACTCTGTTTCAAACATTCGCTTGCCGCCACTCTTCTCGCGACAATCGCGTTGCTCAGTGCACCACAGGGTAGTACGTCTCCGGTCACCCACGAGCGGCTTATAAACGCACCCCACGAACCAGAAAACTGGTTGGCACACGGCCGTGATCTAAGTGAGACACGCTATAGCCCTCTCACAGACATTACTGCAGACAACGCTAGCTCGCTCTCACTGGACTGGTATTTCGACTTTCCCGACACCCGCGGGCTAGAGGGAACCCCCGTGGTTGCCGATGGCATCATGTACGTCACTGGCAACTGGAGCGTTGTGCATGCACTGGATGCGGCCACCGGCAAACAACTATGGACGTATGATCCGGGAGTAGACCGCACCAGAGCGAATGCCTTTTGCTGTGGCGTGGTTAACCGTGGCGTCGCTCTGTGGGAAAACAGTGTACTGCTCGCCACGCTAGACGGCTTTTTAATCAGCATCGATCAAGCGACAGGTGATGAGCAATGGCGCACACTCACTTTCGATCAAAGTAAAAATTACTCCATTACCGGCGCCCCAAGAGTTGCAAACGGCACAGTCATCATCGGCAACGGCGGTTCAGAATATGGCGTGCGCGGCTATGTGAGTGGGTATGCAGCCGATACGGGCGAACAACGCTGGCGCTTTTACACCGTACCGGGCAACCCCGCCGATGGATTCGAATCGCCTCTCATGGAAATGGCAGCGAAAACATGGAACGGCCAGTGGTGGACAATGGGGGGTGGCGGTACGGTATGGGATTCACTCGCCTACGACCCAGAGCTAGACCTAGCCTACATAGGCGTGGGCAACGGCGGCCCACACAATCAGGAGATGCGCAGCCCCGGCGGCGGCGACAACCTGTTCCTCACATCCATCATTGCGGTACGCCCCGCTACCGGCGAATACGTGTGGCACTACCAGCAAAACCCGGGCGAGACGTGGGACTACACTGCGTCGCAGCAAATGGTACTGGCTGATGTCAAATGGCAAGGCGAGCCGCGCAAGGTATTGATGCAGGCACCCAAAAACGGTTTCTTTTTTGTCATCGACAGAGTCACCGGCAAACTCCTGTCTGCCGAACCCTTTGTACCGGTTAACTGGGCAACCCACTATGATTTGGAAACGGGCCGACCGGTTGAAGTACCCGAAGCACGCTATATTGAAGAGCGCTTTGTACTGCGGCCCAGCGGTCTGGGCGGCCACAACTGGCATTCCATGTCGTACAGCAAGCGCACGGGGCTCATGTATCTGCCGGCAATGGATTTCCCCGCGCCGATGGAGCAGGAGGAGGAGTACACCTGGTTCGATAACCAATGGAACCTGGGCTACAAAGTAGAAGCCTCACCCTTTGGCAAACTCATCACTCAGGCCATTTTGCGGCGCATGGCAGACAACTATCTGCTCGCGTGGGATCCCATAAAACAACAGGAAGTGTGGCGCGCACCGAACCCTGATTTAGGTGCGGGCGGTGTGCTTTCCACGGCTGGCAACGTGGTGTTTCAAGGTACCACAGACAATCGCTTTCGCGCCTATGAAGCAGCCACCGGTAAAGAAGTGTGGGCCTTCGACACCCAACACGGTATCGTCGCGGCGCCCATTAGCTATTCGGTGAATGGCAAACAGTATGTCAGCGTAATGGCTGGCCAGGGCGGCGGTTTCAGCATGATGGCTGGAATGGAAAAACTACCCGCAACCCCCTCCCGTCGCGTGCTGACATTTAGCCTGGAAGGTTCACAAACTTTGCCTGCGTTTGAAGCGCAACGCATACGCAAAGAGGCACCACCGGCAGCAACAGCTGATGCAGCAATGGTTGAGCGCGGTGGCACCGCTTATGCGCGTTTTTGTGCGCGCTGCCACGGCTCCGGCGTGGTTTCAGATGGCAGTGTTCCAGACCTTCGCTTACTGGACAATCACTGGTACGACAAGTTCGACACCGT
>JBGCFE010000127.1:0-4394 GCA_045106775.1 Halioglobus sp. | reverse complement strand
CGATGTTTCACCGCTGGATGAAGAAACCTACGCGGCATCAATGGATGACTTCTATAGCTGGATTAACGACAACAACGGCGTTTCCTTTCGCGTAGATATGGAGCCCGTATTAGCACGAATACCGATTGAACTCACAACACTGGATGAATGGGCCAAAGCGCAGGATTGGGTTGTACGTAGCGATGGGCCATCGGGGGGGTAAGCCCAATACCGTGCCCTTCTTACTCCGCTAACCCTATAACGCCGCTGGCCCTCTAACGCCACTAACCAAGTGACGCCACTTTCTGTTTCACCGAATCAGTCCCAGCAATTGCTAAAGCAAGGGCAAGGAACAGCGAGAGAATCAGCATCAAAGACAGCATCCACGGCGGCGAAGCAGTGGTAACAGACGCAACGTGGTACGTTGCCAGCAAAGTCGGTACATGTTCGACAGTTCCGACAATGGTCATTGCCCAATAAGACCAGATTTCACGCCTTCTAAACGGCACACAGAGAAGGAAAGTGAGTGCTACCGCAGTGGCTAGGTAACCCGCGCCTTCTGTGCGCATCATACCCAAGTATAAAATCTGTGCCGCTGGTTCTACCTGCCCCCAGGACGTTGCAATAACGTCAGAGTGAAAGGAGAAGAACTCGCTTTTAAACACAAACAGACAACCGATAACCAACGCGACCACGATGTTCACGATGTATAGGGCAAAGGCCAGTTTGAATTTAGTACTCATATCATTCACTACTGCCTAGGGTTATCGATAAAGAACTGGAGCACGGCTTCACCGATGGAGAACCAAACGGTAGGCTCCTCAGGTAAAATTAGACTATCAGGATTGTCTGGGTAGACATGCCCGTTGTCATGGCGCAGATGCTCAAACACGACACCTGCTGTGTTCGTATAGCGCGTCCACAAAAAGCCTGCCGTTTCACCGCCATCGATTTTTTCATATTCGGTGGCGTCGGTAATCACATCGATGCGACTACCGCTATCAACCACAAGCTTGCCATCTTCTGCATAGTCATACGCGTCGGCGTCTACAGTGGCCATGCCGTAGTCGTACAGCACGTTTAGTAACGTAAAGGGCACCGACAGCGAAGTGGCCTCGTTGTAGTACTGAATCAAAACATCCCCGGTGCCCGTAGTAAACAGCACAGGGACTTGTCGCGCAGGGCCGGAGTCAGAACGAAAACAGCCAACCTCAATGGCTGAGAAAGGCGCTGCACTGGCAATAATATCTGAGTAGTCGCATATGAATTGCCATGTCATAAAGCCGCCTTGCGAAAAGCCGGTAAAGTGCACCCTGTCTTCATCTACATCGAACGCGGTGATAGCCTGCTGCATGAAATCGGCTATGACTGGATAGTGTGTAGGGCCATCCCAGCTGGGAGGCGAACCCTGCTCCCCTGGTTGAACAACAATGTAACCGCCACGCTCTGCAGCCAGTGACGCCAGCCCGGTGCGTCTTTCCTGCTCGTCGGGGTTACTCAGCCAGCCATGCACGTCGATGATAAGGCCACAGGCTTCTTCAACACACTCTGGCGTTAACATCGTCTTGAACTCTACGCCGTCGCACATAAAGCGATGATCTTCTGATGCGGCAGTGGTATCGATACAGCGAGTGGTTTGTAGGCTGCGTTGTACGCTGTCGCTACCGTCGCTACCGTCGCTACAACCGCTAACCAAGAAAGTAAGGCCGGCAATGAATAACCATGATTGGAGGATGTTTGAACCTGAAATTCTTTGTTTCATGGTAAGCCTTTGCCAATTTTTCTCTGAGTTATTGGCACTTTCATGCGCCAGCCGGCGTCAGCATGATTCTGCATGTCCGCCGTTCGAGTGTATTGTACACTTGTAGAGTTGTAATCGAACGGATTAGAGCACACGCATTACGGCCTATACGAGGCAATGATGACTCAAGAATCTGAACGACGAACCGATACCACATCTATGGAAATCGACCCTAAGCAAGCTAGGATCAGGCGCACATGCCTAGATCTGATGTTCGAGCAGACTCGCACCGCCTGGATGTCGAACGCTTTTTGCCTCGTTTTAATTTGGTTTGCATTCTGGGAAAACGCAAGCCATACATGGCTGCTAGGCTGGACAGTGATGGTCGTGCTACTCATGGCACTGCGAGAACTGCAATCGCGGCGCTATGCCAGCCTTACTGGCAAAACCATCAACTTGGTGGCTTGGACAAGATGGCTTGAAGCTTCACTGCTCATCAACGGCTCACTATGGGGCGCAGCTTGCGCAGCGTTAACTCTGATCGCCAACCCTTACCAGTGGCCAGTCATTCTATTGATAGCTGGCGGGCTTCAAACTGGCAGCGTTCTCGCAAGCAGCTACCTCATGAGAGCGTTCACCTTTTTTTCACTTCCTCTCTTTCTTGGCACTCTGGCGGCATTCCTTGTTTTAGGATTTAGCGGTGAACCAAAATTATTTGTAACCGCAGCGTTACTCGCAGTTTGGTCACTTTTCATCTTCATATGCGCTGCCCGGTTTGGCAATCACTATAGACGCTCATTGGGTTATTCCTTCGAATTACAGGATCACCAAAATAACTTGGAACGCCAAGTTGAGATGCGAACAAGCGAGCTCAGTACAGCGAAGGCGAGAGCGGAAAACGCCGACCGAGCAAAAAGCCAATTTCTTGCAAACATGTCGCATGAGATACGCACGCCATTAAACGGGATTTTAGGTATCGGCGAAATACTACTCATGGACCCTTTGCCTCCAGAGAAACAGGCCTTGATGCAAACACAGTATGCTTCGGGGCAATCACTGTTACGACTAGTTAACGACATACTCGATATTTCTAAAATTCAGGCCGGAGACGTGTCAACGCGCCCAGAAAATTTCGATTTAGAGGCTCTACTTTGTGAATGCCTGACGCTGTACGAGCACAGCAGCCAAAATGCCAAACTAACTTTAACAATACACTACCCTGAAGACGCACCCCGCGCTGTTCATGGAGACAGCGGCCGCATTCAGCAGATCGTAAGAAATTTAGTGAGCAATGCCATCAAGTTTACCAAAGAAGGCTCAGTGAAAATCGTGGTTCAAAAACCCGATACCACCGGAGTGTGGTGCATTGACGTTGTCGACACAGGCATTGGCATTGCAACAGAAAAAATCGAAACAGTGTTCGATACGTTTAGCCAAGCAGACTACAGCTCAACACGACAGTATGGCGGAGCGGGGCTGGGTTTATCCATCAGCCAAAATCTTGCCGAGATACTTGGCGGCACCCTTTCGGTTATCAGCGAACTTAACGTTGGATCAACATTTACACTTCGCCTACCGTTGGCACCTGTAACAGAGGTAACGGCAGAGTCAGCCCCCTTGCCCGAAACTATGAATACGCAGAACTACTATCGCGTTTTGCTGGTAGAAGACAATGAAGTAAATCAGTTAGTGGCGGTTAGCATACTAGAACAACTAGGGCACAGCGTGAGTGCCGCGAGCTCCGGGGAGGCAGCGCTCGATGTACTAGAAAACGAGAGCTTCGACCTAATACTAATGGATTGCCAGATGCCAGGCATGGACGGATTCGAGGCTACGCGGGTAATTAGGCAGCGGGAGTTGAAAACGCTGACATCCACACCTGTTATTGCACTGACCGCCAACGCCATGCCGGGAGATCGCCAGCGCTGCCTGGATGCGGGCATGGACGACTATTTGGCCAAGCCCTACACCGGAACGCAGCTTCAAGCAGTAATGGAGCGAACCATCGGTCAGACTTAATCATCTTGATGTGCTTTCCATTTGCGTTTTTCGGTTTCACCAATCGGTGAACGGTATCGTTACGAGGCCTTGCGCTCCCCCGTTTTGGGGGATAGCCATTTCATCAAAAATCTAGGATGCTCCACGATATAGAAAAATGGCCCGCGGCAGCAGCAAAAAACAGCCAAAGCGGGCCGAAAACAGAGCGTTGGCGTATTCGCCGCCTTTAAAAATAATTTGAAGAAGGATTAACAGTGTGAAGCCAAATTCTGTGAACACTTTCGGCACTGAGCTCGCATCGCGTAACGCCACACGCTCAACGGCACGCTCTATCTCCCTCTCGGCGCTGCTAATCTTAGGGTTGGCGGGCTGCGGTGGTGAGGAGCAGGTAGAAGCGGCGAGCGAAGCTAACGCTAGTACCGCCCCGCATAATAGCGCCAGCGCTAGCACCGCGCCTGCAAAGCTTGCATTAGCCTCTGACGCTATTGATCGCGCGGATTTTCTGGGGCTCAACCCACCTAAAGTTATGGAACCCGAACCCTGCCCATTCCTCTCAGAAGAAACTGCACTGAAAACGGCCAAGCGCACAGACAAACTCGTTCGCCGTAACACATCGAATAGTGAATGCTATTGGTCAAGAAACCTCGGCTTTTCAATTAAGGTAAGAGTTGATCCG
>JBGCFE010000126.1:0-11247 GCA_045106775.1 Halioglobus sp. | reverse complement strand
GCGCTGCAAAATATTATCGAGGTTGTGGTAGAGAAACCGGTACTGGTACATCTCTTCCATCACAACATAAAGATAGTACCAGTTGTCTTCGACAGCACCCGCTGAATCACTTATCGGCTTCTCCAGGGGAGCCGCTAGCGTGTTGCTAATTGCAAGTTCGTACTGTGCGAAAAGTTTCGCGATGATCTGATCCTTGCCTTTGAAGTGGTAGTAAAGGTTACCCGGGCTGATATCCATTTCATTGGCAATATCGATTGTGGTTGTTTCTGCTTCGCCTTCCTCATTAAAGAGCAAAAGACTGGTGTGAAGGATGCGATCGCGGGTTTTCATGTCGTTGCGGGCGGCGCTCTAACGCTTCGTCGATTTGGTTTTTCGACGAGTAGGGGGTGCCTTGCTTGCGGGTTTTTTCTTGGCTGCCGGCTTTTTAGCCGCGGTCTTTTTCTTTGGCGTAGTTTTGGCCTTGGGAGCCGCTTTCTTTTTGGTTGCCACCTTTTTCTTTGGCTTAGCTTTGACGCCAGAGTCGGCCAGTGCGCGCGTTAAGCGTTCTACTTTTCTCGTTAGCTTGGCAACTTCTTTACGCAGCTCTTCGAGTTCTTCCACCCTTGCAGGCCGCTGCATCTGAAAATTGTCGCGTACGCGGCCGATGCGATCTTCTACCGATTGACGCGCCGCTGTGGTGGTTTCGATGGCCGCTTTTGCATCCTCTTCCAAGGCAGCGCCGGCTTTTACGAGATCGCGAAATAGTTTGGGTGGTTCCATGGCTTTCTCTATTCTCCCTTGAGCGTCTTCTACAGCTTTACCGTATGCGCCTACGCCGGCTAGCCAAATGTTTTTGGCGATTTCACTCGCCTTGTCGCTCACTTTGCCTTTTTCGTCGCTCATTTGGGTGGCCTCCTAGTTTGTTTTGGGGGCTGGCACGGTAGATTGGTGGTTAGGATAGCATTGATTTTCTTTTTGTATCTTAGTGATGTTCGGAGCCAGTATTGAATACTTAGCGTGATCAGTCGCGCCCCGGCGACATGAAGCAAAAGGTGGGAAAAAAGGCACTAGAGAGACGGGCGAAAAAAAAGGGCCAGAAATGGCCCCTAAAGAGATTCCCCGCAAAGCGGGGATTTGATCCTGGACGGGATTTAATTAAGCGGCTTTCAGGCCAACAGTTTCGCGCAGATCTTCAAAGCGCGCTTTCGCTTTCTTCAGCTGAGCTTCAAGCTGCTTACGATCAGTCAGGCTTTCGATTTCAATCTTAGGCAGATCGATGTCTTCCAGCGCATTCTTGGCATTTTTCTCAACTTTCTTGCCACGCTTTACCAGCTCTTTGTAAGTCTTGTCGGCTTTCTTGCGACGCGCTTCGAGTTGGTCTTGCAGGCTGTCAAACTGGTCTTGCGCCTGATCGAATGCTTTGCCGTAGAAACCCAGGCTAGCCAAAAACGCATTGCGGCCCATTTCTTGAGCGCGGCTTGAAAAGTCTGGAGCAGACTTAGCGGTGGTCTTCTTTGCCGTTTTCTTGGCAGCTGGCTTGCGAGCAGTTGTCTTCTTGGCAACGGGCTTACGCTTAGCGGGCTTGCGAGTTGCAGGCTTGCGCTTAGCAGTGGTTTTCTTTGCTGTCTTAGCTTGTTCGGCCATGGTCAGTATCCTCAAAAAGTAGGTACAAATTCAGTGCTATGGGGGCAAATAAGTGGGTGTTCCCACTGATTTGGCGACAGAATAGGGGAAAAAATTAGAATAAACATACTAAAAACAGGCCTATTCTTACGTGAATTTCACGCACCCTCGAGTTGCGCTGGCGTATCATGGGGCAGGGTGTCTGCCCTAGGCGAACAGTAGTGATTCAAGGAAATGGTATGGCGGTAAGTACGATGCGCAATGGATTGGCGGCTGCGGTAGTTATGTTGGTGGGTGGCGCGCTAGCCTACGCGCTTTTAACGGGTAAGCCGCAGCCAGCCCCCGAGGATGCCCCTGCCTATGTGCCTCCCAGCGTTGATGTTGTTTTGGCCAGTCCTGGGTCAGTTGCGTTGGATGTGCAGGCGCAAGGCACGGTACATCCGCATCGAGAAATCCAACTGGTTAGCCAGGTTAGCGGCAAAGTGGAAGAAGTGGCAGATCAGTTTGCCCAGGGAGGCTTTTTTGCGGCTGGGGAGTCCTTAGTGAAAGTTGAGGATATGGATTATCAGTTTGCGATCGCCAGAGCGCAGTCTCAAGTGGCGGCAGCGAAGCAGGTTGTAGCAGAGGAAGAGGGCAGAGCATTACAGGCTCGGCGAGAATGGCGCGATCTTGGCAACCTGCAGGCCAACGATCTATTTTTGAGAAAACCACAAATCGCATCTGCTAAGGCCTCTTTGAAAGCTGCCGAAGCCGATTTGGCTGCCGCGAAGCTTGATCTTGAGCGTACGCAAATCACTGCGCCCTTTAACGGCCGTATCAAAGAAAAGCTAGTGGATGTTGGGCAATACATCGCGCCGGGCGCCCCCGTTGCAACGATATACGATACCGATGTGGTGGAAGTGCGGATACCGCTGACGGACCGTCAGGTGGCATTGCTTGATCTGCCTTTAAACGCGACCTATGGCGGAGCCGAGAGTATCGTTCAACCGCCGATTACTTTGCGGGCAAGGTTTGGCAATCGTGAATGGGAGTGGGCGGGCGCGATTGTCCGTACCGATGCGCTTATCGATGTGAGCAGCCGTTTGGTGTACGCAGTCGCCGAAGTTCAGAAACCCTTTGCGCCTTCTGCGGATGGTCAGCGCCCGCCTCTGTCACCAGGGCTGTTTGTCAAAGTGAGTGTGGCGGGCCGGGCATTGGACGGCGTCACAGAAATTGCCAGGTCTGCGGTTTCCACCGATGGCACAGTGATGGTGGTCGATGACGAGGGCTTGGCCCGCGCGCGTGTTGTTCAAGTGCTTGAGAGTGATGCGCAGCGCGTTTGGTTGCAGGGCCTTGCAGAGGGCGAGCGCGTTATCGTTCGTCACTCTGCGCCGGTGATTACAGGCATGATCGTAGAGGTCAACGAGCCGGTGTCAGATAAAGACCAGCAGGCGGCTGAAAACCGGCAAACCGCCGCGCAGGGAGGTGCCTGATGCCGGGGCCAATTCGCTGGTTTGCGCACAATCCGATAGCAGCGAATCTGTTGATGGTTCTCCTTGTGGTCGGCGGGCTGTTAGCGTTACCCGCACTGAATAAAGAATTCTTTCCTGAATTTCAAATGAATCAGGTGAGCGTCTCTATGCCTTACCCGGGCGCGGGCCCGAGTGAGGTAGAAGAGCAGATTTGCATTCGGATCGAAGAAGCAGTGCACGATCTTGAGGGGGTGAAGAGTGTTGAATCTACTGCCCGGCAGGGTATGGGGTCTGTTCGGATTGAAGCTGAAAGAGGGTACGACCTTCAGCGTTTAACCGCTGAAGTTAAAAACAGGGTAGACGCCATTACCACCTTTCCGGTGGATGCCGAGCGGCCTATTGTCTCTCAGTTGGCGCATAAGCAGATGATGTCGGTTGTCACGTTGGCGGGTGATATCGGCGAGCGAGAGCTGAAAGAGTTGGGCGAGCGTTTGCGCGATGACTTATCTGCGCAGCCTCATGTATCGACTGTAGAGCTGGGTGACCCACGGCCTTATGAAGTCTCTATAGAGGTTTCAGAGTACACGTTGCGGCGTTTTGGTTTGAAATTCAGCGACGTAGTAACAGCCATCCGAGGGTCTTCACTGAATTTACCCGCAGGCGCCATCAAAGCTGAGACAGGCGATATTCAGCTGCAAACCCGCGGTCAGGCGTATACGCGAGAGGATTTTGAAAATATTCCGCTAATTAGTAGCGCAGACGGTACCCAAATACTGTTGAGAGACGTGGCCACTATCAACGATGGGTTTGAAGACTTAGACGTGCGAACGCGCTTCAACGATAAACCTTCTCACAACATGCACGTTTATGTAACGGCGAACCCGAATACGCTGTCTACCAGTGAGTCGGTAAATCGCTGGGCCGATCGCACGCGTCCGTTGTTACCGCCAGGCGTCGAGCTGGAAGTCTGGCAAGACTCTGCCGATCCGTTTCGTGATAGGGCTAGCACGTTAGTTAAAAATGGTTTGGGCGGCCTGGCTCTGGTGTTTATTGTTTTGATGCTTTTCTTGCGGCCACTGCTGGCTATGTGGGTGTGCGTTGGTATTGGTGTTGCGTTTATGGGCACGTTTTTCCTGCTGCCCTACACAGGCATTAGTCTCAATATGATTTCGCTTCTGGCATTTTTGTTGGTGTTGGGGATTGTCGTTGATGACGCAATTATTGTGGGCGAATCGGTGCACGCACATCAGGTGAGCGGCAAGCCCGGGCTGCCAGGTGCAGTGGGTGGTGCGCAAGCCGTTGTGAAGCCGGTGATGTACGCAGTGATATCGACGATGATATTTATAGCACCGATGTTGTTTCTGCCAGGTGAAATGGCGGAGGCAGGCATACCGATACCTGTTGTTGTCATATTGGCGCTCGCGTTTTCGTTGGTCGAGTGCTTGTTGATTTTGCCTTCGCATTTGGCGCATATGCGGCCTCCTACGCCTAGCCGTTTCACATTTTTACGCAAGCTCGAAACCTTTCGTCTGAAGTTTGCCGATGGCATGGTTAGTTTCGCTCGCAATGTCTACCGCCCGTTTTTAGATCGTTGCCTAAACGTTAACCTTCTCGTGAGCGCGCTCTTTTTTGTGGCTTTGCTATTTAGCCTCGCTCTTTATGGTGGTGGTTGGTTGCGCACCGCATTTTTCCCCGCAATTACGATGGATTTTTCGTTTACGCGTATCACCCTTCCAGAGGGTGGCCCTTACGCTGATACGCTGGCAGTGGTGAACAAGGTGGAATCTGCAGCTCTGAAAGTTAAGACCGAATACAACGCCGATCCGCGTTTTGCCTCGGATCTACCTGCTGTCGGCCATATCGATGTAAGAGCTAACGAAAACAACATCATTGTTTATGTGAATGTCGTGTCTAGCCTTGTTGATATCGGCGAGTTAACCGAGCGCTGGCGTGAGGTGATCGGCGATCCTGGCAATGTTGAAAGCATGCATATGGACTACACGTTTAACGATCGCGGTAAGCCCATTACATTGGTATTTCAATCGGGCTCTTTAGATGAATTGCGTGCGGTTTCCCAGCGCGTAAACAGCATTCTTGAAACCCACGCCGGTGTTTTCAATATCAATGATTCACTGCAATCGCCGCGAAAAGAAATCGTCTTGGATCTGAAGCCTGCGGCGGAAAATCTTTCCGTCAGCCTTTCGGATTTAGCACGGCAGGTGCGGGAGGCTTTTTACGGTGCTGAGGCGCAGCGCATTCCCCGTATCAAAGAAGATGTGCGTGTGATGGTGCGCTATCCCGAGCAAGAGCGGCTTTCAGTAGATAACCTGAGTGAAATGCGTGTGCGAACGCCATCGGGTAGCGAGGTGCCGTTTGATACTGTGGCGCAGGTTCGGTACCAACCCAGCTATGTAAAAGTGCAACGTGAAGATCGTAAACGGATGCTCAAAATTACGGCGGATGTTGCACCTGGTACTTCTAATCCGCGCGTTGTCGTCAACGAAATCATCTCGGATCACCTTCCGCAATTGCAAAAGGAATTTCCAGGGCTCAGTTTGCGGTTAGATGGAGAAATGCAAGAAGAGGCAGATTTTCTGCGGGCAATGCTGACTTACATGGGCCTTGCGATGCTGATCGTTTATGCCTTAATGGCCATTCCTTTTCGCTCTTATTGGCAGCCATTGCTGGTGCTTACGGCGGTACCCTTTGGCGTAATGGGTGCAATATTCGGGCATGCAATTTTTGATTGGCAGATCAGCATGTTTTCACTGCTTGGCGTAATCGCTGCTGCCGGTGTCGTGGTAAACGATAACCTGGTGCTAATAGACCGGGATTAATCAGGTGCGCGATCGTGGAGAAGCTCTGCGTGATGCATTGTTAGAGGGCGCGCAGGATCGCTTTCGCCCAATCATACTCACATCGCTGACGACGTTCGTAGGCTTATTGCCCATCATGTCTGAAACCAGTGTGCAGGCACAATTCTTGATCCCTATGGTTATCTCGCTAGCGTTCGGCGTGTTGTTTGCAACGGGTGTTACCTTGTTGCTGGTGCCCTGTTTGTACTTGCTGGGAGGCCAAATCAGCGGCAGGCTTAGTGGTCGATCCGATAAAACGTCATCTGTTGTGGTTGACGCACATTAGCAACGTTGGCCTGGCGGAATACAATCGACCATAAAAAAACCCACCATTAGGTGGGTTTTGAATCAGCCAGCAGCGGTTTAGCTCCCCTTAGGGCCCGCAGCTTTGATAGCGTCGTTGACGTCAAACTTGGTGATGTTTTCTGCAAACAGCCCCGCCAACTTGCTGGCCTGCTCGTCGTAGGCAGCTTCATCACCCCAGCCCTTGCGAGGGTTAACGTACTTGGCATCGACGCCGGGTATCTCTTTAGGAAAGTCCAAGTTAAGAATTTCCAAGTGCTCCGTTGGGGCGTTGAGCAGAGCGCCACTTTGGCAGGCACTCACTACGGCGCGCGTGACGGGAATTGGAAAACGAGAGCCCGTGCCGCCGGCGCCACCTGAACCACCGGCCCAGCCAGTGTTTACCAAATACACTTGGCTGTCGAAATCTTCAATGCGCTTCATCAGCAGTTCGGCGTAATCGCCAGAAGGCCGGGGCATGAAAGGTGCGCCAAAGCAGGTTGAAAAGGTCGGATGTACGCCTGCCTCTGCGCCCAGCTCGGTAGAACCAACTCGTGCGGTGTAACCGCTTAGGAAGTGAAAAGCCGCTGCTTCTTTAGACAGTATCGAAACTGGCGGCAAGACGCCCGATACATCACAAGTCAAAAAGATTACGCATTTTGGCTCGCCGCCACAGTTGGTTTCGGTTCGTTTCTCTACATGTTCTAAGGGGTAACAGCATCTGCCATTTTCTGTGAGGCTAGTATCGCAGTAATCTGCCGTACGCTTTTCGTTGACCACAACGTTTTCGATAATCGCGCCAAAACGAATGGCATGCCATATGACGGGTTCATTCTTTTGGCTGAGATCGATTGTTTTGGCGTAGCAGCCGCCTTCAAGGTTGAACACGGAGCCCTTTGCCCAGCCATGCTCGTCGTCGCCAATCAGGAAGCAACTTGGGTCTGCTGACAAGGTGGTCTTTCCCGTGCCGGAAAGGCCAAAGAAAAGTGTTGTCTCGCCGTCGTCATCAACGTTGGCAGAGCAGTGCATAGGCATAACGTCTTTCTCAGGTAGCAGAAAGTTCTGCACTGAGAACATAGACTTTTTCATTTCGCCTGCATAGCGCATACCGGCAAGCAATACTTTGCGCTGAGCAAAGTTGATTATCACAACACCATCGGAGTTGGTGCCATCACGCTCAGGCTCGCACTCGAAACTGGCAACGTTAAGAATGTTCCACTCTGGCTTGCGGCCAGCGTTGTAGTTGTCGGGACGGATGAACATATTGCGCCCAAACAGCGATTGCCAAGCTGTTTCGGTGGTGACTTTAACCGGCAAGTAGTGGTCGGTGTGTTCGCCTACGTGGAGGTGCGAAACAAAGCGATCACGGCTGGCAATATAGGACTCAACCCTGTCCCACAGTGCGTCGAACTTATCGGCATCAAAGGGGCGGTTCACGCCGCCCCAATCGATAGCCTCTTCGGTGCTGGGTTCTTTGACGATAAAGCGGTCAGCGGGTGAGCGGCCAGTGCGCTTGCCGGTTGTGATCAGTAAGGCGCCGGTGTCCGACAGTGTTCCTTCGCCACGCTTGAGGGATTCTTCCACTAAATTAGAAGGCGCCAGGTCGGAAAACTCCTGAGCGGTCTGGATATCTACAGTCATTGCTAGTCCTGTCTTTTCTGTTTTGCGCTGTTTTGCTTTTATGTCGTGGTATCACGTGCCTTAAATGCCCAGGATTGAGGGCTGCCAGACTCGCCGGATCACGAATTTTGGGGGCGTAAGTATCTCAGAATAGGCCTCTATTTTGAAATATATCGGGTATAAACGGCGCGAATTTGCTCCAATTGAGCATTAGTGCAAAGTTTTGGACTCGGGGGCTTCCAGTAGGTCTGATAAGTCGTCTTCAGTGAAGGTGAATTGCGCGTTACAAAACTCGCAATCCATGATGATAGGGTCTGTTTCGGTCAGCAGCTGCGTTAAATCTTCCGCCCCCAAGCAGCTGAGTGCGTTCAGGGAGCGCTCACGGGAGCATCCACAGGCAAATTTCACGGTATCTGGCCCAAACAATCGAAGCGACTCCTCGTGGTAGAGCCGGTGTACCAGGGCTGCGGTTTCGAGATCGAGAAGCTCCTCGGTCTGGCTAGTATCGGCGAGCATTGCAACATGTTCCCAATACTGGGCTCGTAATTTCGGATCTTCCACTATTTGTGCGGGTAGCTGTTGTAGTAGGAGCCCGCCCGCTCGCTGGCCGTCACAAGCAAGCCAAATTCGGGTTCTCAGCTGTTCCGATTGTTCAAAATAGGCGTCCAGGGTTGTGGCCAGCGAGCCGCCTTCTAGTGCCACGACCCCCTGGTACCGCTGGCCTTTATCCGGGTCTATCGTAATGGCCAGCTGACCGTTGGTGAGCAGCAGTTCCATGTCATCTGAAGTGGCTTCCTGTGCGCCTTGCGCAATAGCCCTGATCTCCAATTTGTTGTTGCATTGGGCCATTAGTAGAGGGATTTGTCCCTCCGAGCTGGCCTGTACGATGAGCTTACCGTCAAACTTGAGATTGGTGCTCAGAAGCACCGCCGCGGCTAAAAATTCGCCCATTAGCTTAGTCACACCCGGCGGATACTGATGCAGGTCCAAGATATCTTGATAAGCCCTTTGCAGGTGTACTGTTTCTCCGCGGACGTCAGCTTCTTCAAAAATAAATCGCTGGGAAGAATCTGTCAGCGCGGTTTCGGTGGGGGGGACTTTGATTGTCATGTGGCTAGTGTAATCCAAACAGCCATTTTTTTGGCAAAAGGTGAATCAGGGTGCAACGAAGCGGGAGGGTGCAGTGTCTCCAGTACAGTATTTGAGGCTAGAATGTAGAAATTCTTTCTACCCACAGACCTGTTCCTGGCAAATCGCTACAGTGTTGCACTGCCTACGCCCTAAAGGAGACTCTCAATGAGATTTAGTGTTCAAATTGGAATGTGCGATCCGGATCATTACCTGCCTATGGCAAAAGCTGCTGAGGCCGCTGGCTTTCACGGTGTGGCCGTGTCGGACAGCATCTGCTATCCGAAGGAGGCTAGCTCTAAATACCCCTATAACGCCGACGGCAGCCGAGAATTTTTGGAAAGCGTGCCATTTGTGGAGTGCTTAGTGGCGGTGTCCGCCATGGCTGCGGTGACGGAGAAGGTGCGTTTTTCAACCTTCGTGTACAAATTGGCTGTGCGGCAGGCAGCCGTTGTCGCCAAGCAAGTGCAGGGTATTCAGGTGCTGTCCGGAAACCGGTTTGATTTTGGTATTGGTATAAGCCCGTGGGAGGAAGACTTTGCAGTGTGTGATGTCGCGTGGGAAAAGCGCGGCAAGCGCTTTGATGAGCAGATCGATATTTTACGCGGCTTAGAGACTGGCGAATTTTTTGGCTTTGATGGCGAGCTTCATCAAATGCCTGCTAACAAAATGTGTCCTGTGCCTTCTAAACCTACTCCGCTGTTAATTGGCGGCCATGCAGAGCCCGCGTTGAAGCGCGCGGCACGTGTGGGTGATGGTTGGATGTGCGCTGGCGCAAGTATTCAAGAGTTAGAAAACTATATTAGCAGGATCAATTCGCTGCGTGAAGAGTACGGAACAGCAGATAAGCCTTTCAAGGTGTTTACTACTGGGCAAGATGCTTTCACTCAGGAGGGTATAGACAAGTTGGAATCAATCGGGATAACCGAGGTCATTATTGGGTTTCGCAATGTTTATGACATGGAGCCCGATAAATCACTTCAGGAGAAAATCGATATCATGAATTGGTACGCCGGAGAGTTTATTAATGGCTGATGCGTCAAAATCAGACGTTGCAGACAACACTCCCGTTCTGGTGGGTGTCGCTGCAGTTTCGCAGAAGCTCGAAAACTTTCGTGAAGCGCAGGAGCCGGTGAAACTCATGGAGCGGGCTTTGCGTGCCGCGGCGGACGATGCAGGTAGCACTGCTTTGCTAGCGCGCGCAGACGAAATCTACGTGCCGAAAAGCATGTGGGGTTACACCGATCCCGCGCGCTTGCTGGCAAGTTCGGTGGGCGCCTTCTCTGCGAGCACGCTGTTAGCGGATTTCGGTATTCTCCAACAGTCACTGCTAACGCGCGCTTGTGAGCGTATTGCGAATGGTGAGGCACAGGTTGTCGTTGTGAGTGGCGGTGAAGCCCGGTATCGCGAGTTGTGTGCAGGAAAAGCGGGGGAAACCGTTGAAGAGACCGTTCAGAGTGACGCGAAGCCTGATGTGATGCTCACGCCTGACGCTGAAATGTGGTCGTCAGTGGAGTCGGACAGCGGCTTGGGCATGCCGGTAGGGTATTACGCAATTCTGGACAGTGCCCTGCGTTGCAAGCAGGGCCTAAGTGTTGATGAACATCGCGATCACATGGCATCGATGTACGCACAGATGAGTGAGATAGCCGCGGCCAATGAAGACGCCTGGGTAAACGAGCGAGTAGATGCGGACTTTATTCGAGAAGGCTCATCTAAAAATCGTATGCTGGCGTTTCCTTACACGAAATTGCATAACAGCCAGTGGAATGTTGATCAGGCAGCTGGCTTGATATTTTGTTCAGCAGGTTTAGCGCGTGAATTGGGTATTGATCCGCAGAAGTGGGTGTTTCCGCTTGCTGCCGCGGAGTCCAATTTCATGTCTGTGGTTGCCAGTCGTAAGGATTTGGGCGGTAGCCCGGCGTTTCGAATCGCCGGAGAAAAAGTGATGTCGCTGTCAGGGTTGGCAGCCGAGCAAATTACTCATCGGGAGCTCTACTCCTGTTTTCCTTACGCTGTGCGGGTGCAAATGGCAGAGCTGGGCCTTTCGCCTAACGATGCGTTTAGTGTGACCGGCGGAATGACGTTTGCAGGGGGGCCTCTCAATAATTTTGTTTTTCAGGCCACTGTAAAGATGGCGCAGTGTTTGCGCAGCGATTCGCAGGCGGTTGGTCTTGTTACCACCGTTAGTGGAATGTTAACCAAGCAAGCATGCGCGATATGGTCTGCTTCTGCTGGCCACTGCGAATGGGGGTGTGCTGATGTTACACGCGAAGTGGCAGCGGCCAGTCCAGTGTGTGAGCTGGTTG
>JBGCFE010000125.1:0-10568 GCA_045106775.1 Halioglobus sp. | reverse complement strand
AAGCGAAAAAAAATACACACTGCAGGGGCGTAACACTTTGACGAACAACACCCGGTTTTGGCTCCGCAAAGGCCAAACGTCGGCAATGGTTCTGGGCATCTCAACATTCATTAGCGCTAGCTTCGGAGCGGGCTCCGCTGTCGCTGAAGAAATGCCTCTTCTGGACTGCCTAATAAACCCTTATCGCGTCGTTGATCTGGCCAGCTCTGTGCCGGGCGTTGTGTCGAACGTGTATGCGCAGCAAAGCGCCTATTTGAAAGCCGGTGAGGTTGCTGCCGAGCTCGATTCGAGGGTTGAGCAAGCCACAGTGGTGCTCGCCAAGGCCCGCGCCGAGATTGATTCAGAGGTGCAGGCCAATTCAGTCAATCTGGTATTCGATGAGCGGCGCAGAAACCGCATTAATTCGCTGTACGAGAAAAAAACAGTCTCTATCGATCTGAAAGACGAGGCCGAGCGTGGCCAGAGCCTGTCGCAGTGGCGTTTGCGCCAAGCGCAGGATTTAAAGGCTATTCGCGCCCTTGAGCTGGCCCGCGCGCAAGAGCAGCTCAACCAGAAGACGGTGCATTCACCTATCGACGGCTTTGTAGTTAAGCGATTCAAAGAGGTGGGTGAGTACGTTGAAGATCAGCCTATTTTGCGTGTAGCACAGCTCGACCCATTGTTGGTGGAGGCGGTGGTGCCGTTGGATATGCGCAGCCGTATCACCAAGGGCATGCGCGCATTGGTATATCCGGAAACACCGGGCGTTGACCCAGTGGAAGCCGAGGTAACGGCGGTTGATCAAGTGGCCGATGCCGGCACCAGCACCTTTGGTGTTCAGCTAACGCTGCCTAACCCGCATTACGATATTTTATCTGGCGTGAAGTGCACACTGAACTTCGGCGCCGGTTCGCCTGGCGCTAACTAGGCACTCCGCCTCGCAAGAGGCACAAAAACGAGGTTAAAACGACAGTGTGACATCGCCAAAGCGCCACCTAGCCCGAATACTGCGGTCACGCAGGGGTGGCGCTCCCGCCGAGTTTCTTGCACTGGAATCGTTAGAACCCCGGTTGCTCATGTCTGCTGATCCTTTGGCGGCATTGGCGGGTGTTGATTTGGCCAAACTGGCCAGCGATTCTGATCTGCAGGCAGAGCACGCCAGCGTTGATGCGCAAACCCTTTCCAACCGCCTTGATGATGCCCAGCGCTTTACTGGCCTGGCCGTAGACCCTGACGATAGCCTCACTAGTGTGCCCGCAAACTATGTCGTTAGTGACATCGCCGCTGACGGCAGCGAATTTGATGACGATGTGCTGATTGAAGCAGAGTCTGAGCGCCTGGAATTTATTTTTATTGATGCTGGCGTTGCCGACTACGAGGCGCTGCTTGCTGATGTAACGGCCAACCAGCGCGATGTAAATTTTGAAATTGTGCTACTCGATGGCAACAGCGATGGCATCGCCCAAATTACCGCTGTGCTGGCTGATCAGGAAGACGTGGATGCTGTGCACATTGTGGCCCACGGTGATGATGCGGGCATTACGCTGGGTAATGCGCGGCTAGATGGCGAAACACTGCTTGAGTATCAGGATGAATTAGCCAGTTGGAGCATGGCCTTAGAGGGCGAGGCTGATTTACTGTTCTACGGCTGTAATTTGGCGAGCAGTGAGGCCGGTGTAGCGCTACTAGGCGAGATACGTGATCTAACCGGCGCCGATATTGCTGCCAGTGATGATCTTACCGGCCATGCCAGCCTGTCGGGTGATTGGGAGCTGGAGTTTCAGGCCGGCGTGGTTAACTCGCAGATATTTGCCTCTGCCGCGGCCCAGGCGGCGTGGTCGGATACGTTGGCCTACGAAGGGTTTGACTATGCCCCCGGCGATTTATCAAGTCTGAATGGTGGTACCGGTTGGGCCACTGCGTGGACGGTCGATAATAGCGCCTTCCGCGTTCAAAATGGCGGGCTGAACAGCCCCTCGGGCACATTGCCTGTAATGGGCAACGCTGCGGCTTCCGCCGGTGGCGATCTTGCGCAAACACGCGAGCTGGACACAACGCTGGGCGCTAATAACACCACTGTGTGGGTCAGCTTTTTGGTGCAGGCCGATACCAGCTTCGGCCGCGGGATGGCCCTAATGTTGGGCGAGTCTGAAGACGACATTGTGACTATCGGCACCAATAGCAGTAGTTTTCTGATCACCCGGGATTACTCCCTCTCTGAGTCTGCCAGCATGGGCGGCGTGGTGTTTGGTGAAACCTATTTGATGACAGTGCGCATTGATTTTGAGTCGGGCGACGACACCATCACGCTTTATGTCGACCCTACGCCCGGGCTGGCTAACCCCGATTCTGCGCAAACGTTGGTTTACGATGAGGCTGACTTGGGTCAGTTCACTCGAGTGGGCCTTGCCGGCGGTTTCCTAGACAGCAACGCCGCACTGGATGAAATTCGTATCGGCGATACCTTTGCCGAAGTTGCACCGTTATCAGTTGGTAATGCAACGCCAACCCTTTCTGCGTTTGCCAGTGCCGTGCAAAGCACGGCAGAAGACACGCAAGTAGAGGTGACTTTTGCTGATCTTGCTGCACAGGGCAACGAAGCCGATGCCGATGGATCGGTAGTGGCCTTTGTTGTGCAGTCGGTGGGTAGCGGCACGTTGCTGATTGGCAATGATCTGGGGTCGGCCACCGCTTGGGCGGCAGGTTCAAACGATGTGATAGGCGCATCCACTAGCGCGTTCTGGACGCCCGACGCAGAAGCAAGTGGCACGCTAAACGCATTTGACGTGCTTGCGCGCGATAATAACGGTGCCGATTCTGCCGGTGATGTCACTGCTCAGATAACGGTTACAGCGCAAAACGATGATCCGACAAACACAGGCACGTTTCCCGTTGCTGATATTCAAGCACTGGAATCAGGCACGGCCTCGGTTGATTTAAGTAGCATCAACCTAGAAGACGTGGATGCGGGTAGCAACGACATACGTGTGGTGCTTACCACTGAAAACGGTGCATTGCTGAGCGCTAGCGACTCGGGCGGCGTGACCGTTTCTGGCGATGACACAGCCGTTTTAACGCTCACGGGCCGTGTAGATCAGCTCAACACTTACCTGAACAACGCCACTAGAATCACGTTAACCAGTGCTGCCGGAATCAGCGGCGATAACGCAGAGTCCGTTACAGTTGCGGTGAACGATGATGGTAATGTGGGCGCCGGCGGCGGGGCGGATGTGATTCTTGGCAAAGTTGATGCCGACATTGTTGAGCGCAGTGTTACCGTAACTACACAGGCCGACGAAAACGACGGCGACACCAGCGATATTTTAAGTCTGCTGGCATCGCCCGGTGGTACGGGCATTTCGCTGCGCGAGGCAATAGAGGCCACAAACAATACGCTGTTTGGCGCCACGGCTGATCAAATTGTTTTGCCAGCGGGTACCTACCTGATAACAGATGGTCAGTTGGACATTGACGATGATGTAGAGTTGCTTGGTGCTGATGCGCGAACGACCACGCTAGATGCGCAGTTTAACTCGCGCGTTATTCGGGTGCAGGACGGCGTTGCTGATATTAGCGGCGTGACGATTACCGGCGGCGATGCCGCGGGTGGTGGCGTGAGGGTAGAAGATGATGCAACGTTGAACCTCTCATACTCCACTCTTACGGGAAACACCGGCGACAACGGTGCTGCTGCGCACGCGCATGGCACGCTTAATCTCGACTCGGTTACGATCTCTGGTAACGCAGCTACGGGTAGAGGTGGTGGCATCGACTTCCACGGCGCTCAAGGCGGCTCGATTATTAACTCTACTATTAGTGGCAATGCATCGGCGGGCAACGGCGGCGGTATTAACACTGACGTGCCCATTACGATCATCAATTCTACAATAGCGTTTAACACTGGCACCGGCGCAGGCGGCATATTTTCAGAGAACGCAGGTGATGTGACGATCACCAATTCAATTTTGCACAACCCGGTGGGAGGCAATGCCAACACCACGTTAACGTCAGGCGGCTCGAACATTGATAGCGATGGCACCGCAGGCCTGGGTGATGCGTTTGATGGCGTAGACCCTCTTTTAAATGCTCTTGCCGATAACGGCGGCCCTACTGATACACATTCTCTACAGGTAGGTAGCGTTGCCGTTGATGCAGTGGGCGTGGCAGGTGCGCCAGCCAATGATCAGCGGGGGTTTGCACGCGACGGGAGTCCAGATATTGGCGCTTTCGAGCGGCGCACCACGCCGCCCTCGCTAGATTTGGATGCCAATAACAGCGCCGCCAGCGGGAATGATTACGCAATCACTTTCAATGAAGGCGACATCGCGCTTTCCATTGCCGATGTGGATATTTTACTAGAGGATGCCGACAGTGTGGCCTTCGATCAGGTTACGCTTGAAGTATCTGCCATCTTAGATGGCAACGCTGAGACTTTCTTGCTCGATGGTTCAACCTTCGGGTTGGCAACGGCAGAAGCTTCCCGCGACACGGCGGGCGGCAACTACACGGTTGCGCTTTCGGTAGGGGCGGGCACTGCAAATTTGACGATCACCCGCCAAGGTGGCGGTACGTTCAATGCCAATGAGGTAGAAACGTTAGTGCGCGCGGTGCGCTATCAACATACCGATGCGTCTAACCCCAGCGCCGGTGATCGTTTGGTAGCAGTGAGAGTGAGCGACGGTACCGATTTTAGTCTGCCGGCCACCACCACGATTGAGGTGATTCCCTCTAACGATGCGCCTACCTTTACTACGCTGACAAACCCGGTTGGTTCGGGTACCGAAGATACACAGGCGTCACTGAGCTTTGCTGATTTGTTAGCCGCTAGTAATGCAAATGATGGTGACGGAACGGTAGTGGCCTTTGTGGTCGACAGCATCGCCGGCGGTACCCTGCTGATTGGCGCCGACCCTGGTTCGGCGACTGCCTGGGCTGCGGGCAGCAATGATGTGATTGACGCCACCAACACGGCCTTTTGGACGCCGGCAGCAGACGCGCAGGGTACGCTCAATGCATTTGATATTGTGGCGCGCGATGACGACAGCATTGAATCTGCGACGCCGGTGACAGTGCAGTTTGCAATAACAAGTGTGAATGACGCGCCTACGTTGACTGTTGTTAGCAACCCCGTTGTCAGTACCGCGCAAGATACACAGGTAGAGATAACGTTTGCTCAACTGATGGCTGCGGGTGATGAGAATGACATTGATGGCACTGTTAATGCCTTTATTGTTGACGAGCTGATTAACGGAACCCTGTTGATCGGCGCCACTGCGGGCACTGCAACCGCCTGGGCAGCTGGCAGCAATGATGTCATAGACGCCACTCACAACGCCTATTGGACACCAGACCTGGGCGCTACAGGCGCCAGTGAAGCATTTGGTGTGGTGGCGCGCGATGACGGCGGGCTTGATTCATCGTTAGTTGTGAATGTGCAAGTTGACGTCATTCCAGACAATCTGCCGCCTACGTTTACCGTTTTAATCAACCCGGTAGGCACCGGCTCTGAAGATACGCAGGCCACAACGACCTTTGCCGATCTAGTAGCGGCCGGTGATGAAGCCGATGCCGACGGATCAGTGGTCGCCTTTGTTGTTGAGGCCGTGGCAAGTGGCACGTTGCTCATTGGTGCTGACCCAGGCTCTGCAACTGCGTGGGCAGCGGGTTCTAACGACGTGATTGACGCAACTAATAATGCTTACTGGACGCCCGCCGCTGATGCGCAGGGCACGCTGGACGCATTCACTGTGGTTGCCCGCGACAATGAGGGCCTTGATTCTGTCACCCCCATCGCTGTGCAGTTTGCTGTTGCGGGCGTGAACGATGCGCCCACACTCACAGCCATTACCAGCCCCGTAGTAGCGAGTGCTCAGGATACTGAAGTAGCGATTAGTGTGGCCCAGTTACTGGCCAGCGGTGACGAGAACGATATCGACGGGTTTGTGGATGCGTTTGTGGTTGATGCCATTGTTAATGGCACCTTGCGCATTGGCGCTACCGCGTTAACGGCAACGGCTTGGGCCGCTGGCACCAATGATGTAATTGACGGTGCGAACAATGCCTATTGGACGCCGGCCCCAGGAACATTCGGCGTTATCGACGCATTTAGTGTGGTAGCACGCGACGATGGCGGTTCTGTTTCTGCGCTTCCAGTGAACGTGCAGGTGGATGTGATTGAAAACAATCTTCCGCCAACCCTCACCACGTTAGACACTCCTTTTGCAGAGACAGAAGAAGACACGATAGCGCGAGTGCGTTATGGGCAGCTGCTGTCTGCCAGCGATGCCAATGATGTGGACGGCAGCGTTGACGCGTTTGTAGTTAAAGACGTGACCAGCGGTGTTTTATTTATTGGTGCCAATAGAGCGGGCGCTACCGAATGGGTGGCCGGTGTTAATGATGTGATTGATGGTAGCCGCAGAGCGTTTTGGCTGCCGCCCGAAAATGTGAATGGGGAGCTTGCTGCTTTCACAATCGTCGCCCGCGATGACGACGGCGTTGAATCTGTGCTTCCTGTTACCGTTAACTTTGATGTCACCCCAGTTGATGATGCGCCAATGCTTACTGAGCCTCAGGAGCCAATTGCCAGAATTGCTCAAAACACGCAGGCAGTCATCGATTTCAATGCGTTGAGAACACAAACACAGGCTAGCGACGCTGAAGGCACAGTGGTCGCTTTTATCGTTGATGCTATCGGTTCAGGCACGCTACTCATCGGTGCCAGCGCAGAAACAGCAACACCCTGGGCAGCCGGTAGCAACGATCGTATTGATGAAAACCTAACGGCCTTCTGGCTGCCGGATGAAGACGCCACAGGCCAGTTGGTTAGCTTCACTGTTCTGGCGATCGACGATACCGGCACCGTTTCAGAGCAGCCAGTATCGATTGAGGTAGAGGTCACTCCGGTTGAACCTCCAGTTGAACCGCCTGTCGAGCCGCCCGTGGAGCCTCCGGTTGAACCGCCGGTAGAGCCCCCGGTAGAGCCGCCTGCGCCCACCATTATTGTGCCGCCGGTGGATTTACAGGAACCTGTTGTCGGTGAAAACACGGTAGAGCCCGGGCCTGAATCACAAGAGTCTGAGAGTGGGTCAGGCGAGTCAGAAAACGAAAGTAGCAATAACGAACCTGAACCTGCCCGCGCAGAAACGCAGGAGAGCGTTGGGCAAGCCGTGCTGACACAAGTAGAAGAGTTTCGTTTAGCGATTGCGTCTAACGTAGGCTCCTCTGGCGCCATCAACTTTATTGAACAGTTGGGTGAGAACTTTAGTAGCTCAAGCTTTGGGCAGTTTTTTGCGCAGCTGAATGACGGCAATGAGCTAGCGGTGTTGGGTGCTGCGCCTCAAATCGATAACGAGCTGCGAATACAGTCCGTTTTTGAGGCGGTGAACTTTACCAGCTTCGATACCAGCTTCGAATCGACTGTTGATCCGTTGGTTCTGCTTGATTCACAGCGGTTTAATGACGGCCTCGATAAGTTGCGCGAAGAGTTGCAGTTTGAATTGAAGTCGGGGCAAACAATGTTGGGTGGCTCTGCAACAGTCACTGCCGGGTTGTCTGTTGGGTATCTTGTTTGGCTGACGCGTAGCGGCGCCTTGCTGGGTGCGGCGTTAAGCGCGTTACCCGCTTGGCGATTTATGGATCCGTTGCCCATTCTCGCGCACCCGGGTTCAGACGATGAAGAAGATGAAGAATCGCTAGAGTCGATGATTAGTAGCTCAGGGCAGCAGTATGAGCACGACGATGTTAGCGATGAAGATGATGCAGGTGACGAGATCATAGAAGGCATCGCTGCGACTGATGACAGTGAGGTGAAGGTGTGAGTCGCGTAGCCAAGTTTTTAAAGCAACAGGGCACCACCTTGCGCATAGCCGGTGGTCTTGTGAGCTTGGTGATCACGCTACTGCTTATAGCTGCCTTTATTGGGCTGGTGCCTGATCGCAATGCGCAAGTTTTGGCTGCCAGAGTCTCGGTGGCTGAGCTGATTGCCTCTAACACGTCTATCTTTGTATCGCGTGCGGATATTCGTCGCGTTGAGGCAAACCTAAATTTTGCGTTGAGTCGTAATCCTGACATTCTGTCGGCGGCTGTTCGCAAAAGTAGCGGCAAAACGGTGGCCGAAGTGGGGCTGCATGAAGGGCACTGGTCGACAGAGGCTAACTCTAATTCACAGCTGGTGGTGCCTATTTGGGCAGGGGAAACACAGTGGGGGCAGGTTGAGCTGCGCTATGAGCCACTGTCTCGCGGCGGCATTTTGGGCTTTTTCCTACAACCTATGTCGTTGTTGTTAGGCTTTATATCGCTAACAGGCGGGGCGCTGTTTTACTTTTATCTCAGAAGAATGCTGAAGCACTTGGATCCGTCGCAGGCTATTCCCGATCGCGTGCGTACTGCGTTAGATACAATGGCTGAAGGCCTGCTGGTCTTGGATGCAAAGCAGAATGTGGTGCTGGCCAATGAGGCGTTTGCCAATATTGTCGATAAATCTGCGGCTTCGCTGCTAGGCAAAAAAGCCAGTAGTTTTGATTGGGCCGGTGTTGATGGTGCGCGCCTCAAGCGCCCTGATTTCCCCTGGACAACAACGCTTGATCGCGGCATTTCACAGCGCAACAACGCGATTCGCCTTGTCTCTCGTGGGCGGCCGGTTCGCACTTTTCAGACCAACTGCTCTCCTGTGCTCACCGCGGAAGACAAAGTGGGCGGTGTGTTAGTCAGCTTCGATGATATTACCGCGCTGGAAGAGAAAGAAACCCAGCTGCGTCAATCCAAGCAGGAGGCCGAGGAAGCAAACCGCGCCAAGAGCGATTTTCTGGCGAACATGAGCCACGAAATTCGTACGCCAATGAACGCGATCATGGGTTTTACTGATCTGCTCAAACGTTCGCATACTGGGCTAGATCAGGCAACGTCGCCCGAAGACACGTTGCAATACCTCAACACCATCGGCAGCAGCAGTCAGCATTTGTTAGATCTCATTAACGACATTCTCGATCTGTCTAAGGTGGAAGCAGGCCGCATTGATATAGAGTTGCTTCCCGCTTCGTTGCACACGCTTATTCAAGAAGTGATTTCGGTAATGAGCGCAAGGGCGCAGGAGAAAGGTATAACGCTGGAGTATGCGCCCGAGGGCAATCACCCTGAGACAATTGAAACTGACCCTTCACGCCTGCGGCAGATACTGATCAACCTGATTGGTAACGCGATCAAATTTACCGACCAGGGTTCGGTGACTATCGGTAGCAGAATTGTTGATGAGGAAGGCGAGCCAACGTTGATAATCGAGATCGCTGATACCGGTATTGGTATGAGTGCAGATCAAATGGCGGACATCTTTTCGCCGTTCACACAGGCTGATTCCAGTATTACGCGCAGATTCGGCGGCACTGGCCTGGGCCTGGCAATTTGTAAGCGTTTTGCCGAGGCGATGGGCGGCGGCCTGTCTGTCAGCAGTGAGCCTGGCCGGGGGAGTGTGTTCACTGTGGCGCTGCCACCGGGTGAAATGGGTGGGATGGTTTCAGCCCAAGAGCTTGGGCAGCGCGCACCCGTTGTACAGAGCGAGGATACCAGCGCTGGGCGTTGGCAGTTTGCGCCGGCTCAAATTTTGGTTGCCGACGATAGTCCAGAAAACCGCAGCTTGCTTGAGATCGTCTTGCGCGAGCATGGCCTGAAAGTGACAACGGCGAACGATGGTCAGCAGTCTTTGGATGTGCTCGCTAAAGAGCGTATTGATCTGGTGTTGATGGACGTGCAAATGCCCGTGATGGATGGTTACGCGGCTGTGGGTAACATTCGCAGCCAAGGGCTTGAGCTGCCGGTGATAGCGCTGACGGCGCATGCGATGAAGGGCGCCAAGGAGCGCTGTCTTGAAGCGGGTTTTACCGATTACCTGTCCAAACCCATCGACTTCGACATCTTACTGGCACGGCTGGCCCAGGATCTAACGTCGCAGTGGGTAAAGGCGGCACCGTTGGTGCCTGGGGCTCAAACCGCCAAGGCGGCCGCGCAGCCCGGGCCGGCGAATCAGCCCGCCGCGATTCCCCAAATGCCACTGTTCAGCACCCTGCCCACCGAGGGCGGTAAGTTCGACAAGATTATTAGTAAGTTTGCTATTCGCCTGCAGCAGCAGGTTGCGCTAATGCAAAGCGCGTTTGCTGATCGTGAATACGAAATGTTGAAAGACCTCGGGCACTGGATGAAAGGTTCGCCCGGTTCAGTGGGTTTTCATGATTTTGATCAACCGGGTGACGAGCTAGAGCAGTTTGCATTAGCGCAAGACGATACTGGGTTAGAACGCACCGTTGCCGAGTTACAGCATTTAGCCGCGCGGGTGGCTGCAGCCTACGCAAGTAACAGTGGTGACTCTGGGCTGGCCAATGCCAATGGCGAGGCTAGCAGCCACAGCGCGGAATCAGAGGGCGGGCAAGCGCTGGCGGGTATGCCGGATGTGGTGCTGTCTGAGATGGCAAAAGATCCGCGCTTTCGGCCACTAGTCGAGAAATTTGTAGTTCGGTTGCCTGCCCAGCTGGATAGCCTGGAGCACGCTTTACAGCACGGTGACTACCGGCAGGTGAGAGATATTGCCCATTGGCTCA
>JBGCFE010000124.1:0-12199 GCA_045106775.1 Halioglobus sp. | reverse complement strand
CGAGCAGGAGCACTTTGCTGCTGGAAGGTACCAACACCGCGTAGCCCAACCCCAACGTTACTATCACCTTCATAACGCACATCCATGCCGGTGATGACTTTATTAAGCTCATCAGCCTGAAATATGGAGAAATCCTCTATCTGTTGAGCACTGACCACATTCACCGCCACTGGGGCTGAAGTCAGGGTTTCTTCCTTTTTCTGTGCTGTCACAATCACTTCTTCGAGCATCTGCGCTTGGGCAAATGCGGGCATGAGGCTCAGCGACACAGCGAGTGCTAGAGGGATACGTTTCATTTTTTGTCTCCAGTTTAACGAGTAGTTATTGCGGGTATTTCTACAATCCGAGGTATTTTATTGTATTTTGACGGGCACGAGTATTGCAGAAAATACCAAATTGAACAGACGAGAAGGATAAATAGCCGGTCTATTGAGGGGTTTTCCACCCGCAAAATGCCTGAATGAACGAGGTAAAGTGCCAGAATTAGCCAGGTTAAAGAGCAAGCGGCGTTATGGCACCTTGGCTTGCTCTCATTTTGAGGCAAAGTAGGCGCTGATAGAGACCAGTATCGAGAGGAGGGCAATGCGTTATGAATGAGCAACGTGACAATAATCTGTCAAGTGCCGCGACTAAACAAGTAACTACACAAGTAGATGTGATTATCATTGGCGCAGGTCTTTCGGGAATTTCTGCCGCGTATCATCTGCAAAAATACTGCCCTGAAAAAACCTATCTGATTTTGGAAAGCAGAGAAGCAATTGGCGGAACATGGGATTTTTTCCGCTACCCTGGCGTGCGCTCAGACTCCGATATGTACACCCTGGGTTACTCCTTTGAGCCATGGGGTGGCGGCAAAATGTTTTCCGACGGTCCCTCTATCCGTGATTACGTAAACGAAACAGCTAGCAAACACCAAATCACGCAAAACATAAAATTTGGTAGCAAAGTGAAGCGCGCGAGCTGGTCTAGTGCTGCCGCTAAGTGGTCAATTGAAGTTGACGCGCCTGATTCAGAAAAGCCAATCAATTACAGTTGCGGTTTCATTTTTAGCTGCAGCGGCTATTACGATTATGAGGAGGCTTACCAGCCAGAGTTCAAGAACCGCGACGCGTTCGAGGGCGAGTTTGTTCACCCACAGTTTTGGCCCGAAAATTTAGACTATAACAATAAGGAGGTGGTGGTTATTGGCAGCGGCGCAACCGCGGTGACACTGCTGCCTGCAATGGCCGGTTCTACCAAACACATCACCATGTTGCAGCGTTCTCCTACGTATATTTTGCCGGCTCCCGACGCAGATATCGTTGCAAAGTATATTGGGCCATTCCTCCCCAAAAAGGTTTTGCATGCCATAAACCGTTGGAAATATATTACGTTGGTAACATGGGTTTTAAAGATCAGTAAGTGGCGGCCTGCTTTTGTGAGAAAGGCGCTGCGCTCTGCGGCGCGAAAGACGCTTGGCAATGATTACGATATTGATAAGCACTTTAAGCCCAGCTATCAACCGTGGGATCAAAGACTGTGTGCAGACCCCGATGGCCTTTTTTACCAAGCGATTGCCGATGGAAAAGCGTCAGTAGTTACCGACCACATTGAGGAGTTCACTAAGACTGGTATTAAACTCAAATCGGGCGAAGCCCTGAACGCGGATATTATTGTATCGGCAACAGGGCTCAAATTGGTTTCACTGGGTGGGATAAATTTTAATGTTGACGGTAAACACTTTGTCGTAGGCGACGCTTTCAGTTACAGAGGCATGATGTTTAGCGGCTTACCTAATCTTGTGCAGTGTTTTGGTTACGCGCAGGCAGGTTCTTATACGCTCAAAGTAGATTTAACCTGCCAGTATGCCTGCCGGCTTATCAACTTGATGGACAAAAAGCAGTTTGACTATTGTGTGCCCGAGAATAACAACCCGAATCTGGAGCAAGATGATTTTTTGTCTGTTCTTTCCTCTGGATACGTTCGGCGCTCTGCACACCTGTTTCCGAAAGTTGGTGTCAAAGCGCCGTGGAAGCGCAACGAAAATTACTTTCTTGATTTGATAGAGACGCGTTTTAGCACGGTGGAAGATGAGGCGTTGGCGTTTTATCGCGCAAAGTGACGCTGTTAGCTAGTATTTTCCTCACTTCGTCAGTGGGAGACAGTGTGTTTCCTTCAAGTTCACCCTAAATACAAAACGTGTGAATTGTTAAGGCTTACCTAGTGCGTGTTTATTGTTAATCTGTCGGCCGCGAATTCACTGGCTCATTTGATATGTTTAGATTTTCTGCTGACAGGCTGCCTGTTTTCATTATTCTTGCGCTCACTTGCGTCGACTTTTACCTCTACCTGGTAATCGACAGTGCACTGTGGCTGGCACTCTACTGGGTGCTAATGATTTTTCCGAAGCTACAAATTTGTGCCTGGAACCACCATCATCAACACACGCGCACGTTTCATTCCAAACCGCTCAATCGCCTACTTGAATTTTTCTACGCATTGCACACAGGTGTAACCACCAATTTGTGGTTGTTGCATCATGTGTTGGGCCACCATCACAATTACCTTGACCAAACCAAAGATGAAAGTCGCTGGACGCGAAAGTCCGGGGAAAGAATGACGGAGTGGGAATACAGCTGGAACGTAGCGCTTACTGCGTATTATCGCGGTTACCAAGTAGGCAAGAAACACCCTAAAGCCCAAAGGGAATTTTTGTTCTACTCTGCTATCACTTTTGCGATAGTTGCGGGGCTTGTTGCTTATAACCCTGTAGCGGCTTTGTTTCTGTTCGTTCTACCGATGGCCACTGGCTTGTTTCTCACTTCCTGGGTGACCTTTGATCATCACGCAGGCCTGAGCACTGAAGATGTGTTTGCGGCGTCTTATAGCAATGTTGGGCGCATCTATAATCTGCTGACGGGTAATCTTGGGTATCACGCAGCGCATCATTATCAGCAGGGTGTTCACTGGTCGAAGTTACCTGAGCTACATGAACAGATTAAGCACCGTATTCCCTCGGAATTGATAAAAGGGGCTCACGGCTGAGGGAAGAGCGTTGAGAAATAGACGCGTCCCTTCTAAGTCCTTCAAGCGCTAATCACAGTAAGTGGGTGTGTCGATATTCGCGATGACGCTGCGGAAAGCGCCCTCTAGCTCCCTACGTGAGCTAGCAGTGAAGTAATAGCCGTAAGCGTTATATGCTGCATCGCGCAGCAATTGCTGATCAGCACCAAAGCCTGGGAGGCCGCCCGTCAGCAAAATCACGTGGGTCCAAGAGCAGTTGTTTGTTGGGGTGTTGTAACGCCCAAGGCTTAGGTCAAGAGCGTCCGAGTCATAATCTGGCGAGTCCAGAGCGGCATCATAACCTGCCCAAAAATCGTAGTCGTATTTATCTTGTTTTAAGCCATATACCGGAGAAAGCCCGGCGAGATATCGATAGACCTCATAGAAGGTTTCAGTGAGCGGCGCGCTCCCTGCTGCGGTGAGCGTATCAATCGTCTCTGATGGCCCTGCTAAATCCGCGGTATTTGTCTACTGATTATTGCTATGAGTATAGTAGACGCCTGAATTTAGACAACGGTAGCTGTTCACAGTTGGCGCTAACAGTTGTAGGAATGCGTTTCCTTTTTCGGTTAACGCGGCCAGTGTGAATGGGCTTTGCAATCTATGCGATTCCCAAAAACGAATATCGATTTTCGGTGCATGGCCTACTTCGAGCCGCTGCCGCCAGACCCGCTGCCACTGCTACCATTCGAGCCAGAACCAGAACCACTGCCCGAGCCACTACCACTGGAGCTATCATTGTTTCCAGATGAATTCGATCCAGACGAGTCTTCTTCGCCGGTGTTTCCCGATGGATTGCTGTCGCCACCGGAGGTTTGAATTGTATTTGCAAGTTCATGGGCGAGTTTTGTAGAGCCGGGCCCAGGGCTTGTTTCGCCGCCCATCACAATGTCGGAGCCTTGTGAAAAAGCACCGGCACCCATTGTTTCAGAAGGGTTGGTGCCACCCCCCGTATGCACATGCACATCGGAAAGGTCTTGTCCGAACGCGTCGCGGTAGTCATCGAAACCCGAGTTGTTGGTGGTACCTGGGTTATTTCTGCTATTGCCGTGCAAAAGCATGGGTAGCCACAGGTCTGAGCTTTTACTCCCAACGCGAAAGCCTAACGCACTGTGACGTTTGAAAATGCCGAACCCTACCGTAGGTTGCAGTATTTTTCCTTTGGTGCTGGCGACGACACAGGTGGGTGTCTTCTGCCTCTTTTTCTTTGCGCAAAGCAGGTGTTGTTTTTTTCTCTTAAGCTCAAACCCTGCGAGGTAAACCCATCGGCCATCCGCTCGGGCCAGGGTTTGCAGTTTTTCGCTGCTGATGGTTTGAATACCTTTGTTAGCCTTACCTGCAAAGGATGACGCCGAAGCCAAAAAAGTCGAAGCAGCAAGAATGCAGATGAGCAGTTGTCTCATAGGTAGTTACCTTAGACCTTTATAGAGGGGCGGTTAAGACTATCATCTGTAGCGCAAGGAGTCTGAATCTTTGAAATCGACCCCGTGAAAGCTGCCAAAAACGCAAGTGGTGCAGTGTCAGCTGGCGCGATATGCCAACCTATAGCGTCTAGTCCGGATAGTTGGTCTTGGGCGGCGAGGTCTGTCTTGATATCGGTGGCCGCAAAGTTTATAACTGATGCATAAATCACTGCATAACAAGCATAAAAGCGCTCCCAAGCCGTTGTTCACCATCGGTTAGGTATCGCCTCATACAATAACGAACATAAGAACAGGAACCCGCTATGTCTTTTCATCGTTCTATAACACTCGCCTCGGCAGTCGCACTCGCAGTGCAAGCCGGTGTCGCCCACTCACAGGGTGGTTCCGGTAACTCCCTTGCATTGGAAGAGGTGATTGTTACCGCCACTAAACGCGAACAAAGTATGCAGGACGTTGCCGTAGCGGTAACGGCATTGACTGACGAGATGATACTCGAGCAGCAAATCAACTCCTCGGAAGATCTCACTCGGCTGGTACCTGCGTTAACACTGCAGAAGGGCAGTAACCCGCGGCAAACCTCCTTCAATATACGCGGCATTGGCACGCAGTCATTCAGTACTGCGGTGGAGCCCAGCGTATCGACCATGGTTGACGGTGTGGTGATGGGGCGTTCCGGTCAGGCTTTTGTACAACTGCTAGACGTGCAGCGTGTGGAGGTTTTGCGCGGTCCTCAGGGCACTTTATTCGGCAAAAACTCTACAGCGGGTGTGGTACACATCATTACTCAAGACCCCACGGAAGAGCACAGCGGTGAGATTATGGGCAGCGTACTTAGCGAAGAGGAGTACCGCGCTGGCCTGACGCTCTCTGGCCCTATTACTGACGACTTAGGCTATCGGCTAACCGCATCGGCAGACGATACTGCTGGCTGGGTTAAAAACGTTAACACAGGCAATGACCTCAACGGTTCCGATAATTGGAATGTGCGCGGTAAACTGCGCTGGACTAAAGAGGACTTGGAAGTCAAGTGGACTAGTGATTATGGCGAGGGTGATTGTAACTGTACTGCCTCGGCAATCAGAAGCCTGGAACCTTTCGGCGGCAATGAAGGCTATGTGAATGACGTTCTCGATTTGATCTCTCCAGTGGTGCCTGGAAAAGAAAACGACAAAGTGAACCACGACAGAGAAGGCTCTTTTGAAAACGAACAGTGGGGCCACTCGCTGGAAGTGAATTGGGACATCGGCGAATTTACGTTGACTTCCATCACTGCACTGCGCGGTTGGGAAATTGAGGGCAAAGCCGACGGCGATATCGACGGGCAGCCCATCAGCCTACTCGGTTTTGATCAGGGCGGCGCCACAGACCAAGAACAGTTTACGCAAGAATTTCGTATTACCTCGCCCGCAGATGGAGCGCTTACCTATGTAGCAGGGTTGTTCTATTTTGATCAGACAGTTGAGCGACAGTTCATCCGCTCTTTTGAGTTTTCGCCCGGCAACCCCGGCATAGGCATTGCTGATTTCGAGGCAGACACCGAAAACTGGGCTGTGTTTGGTGAGGCCACCTGGAATATCAGCGACACCATGCGGTTAATCTTCGGCGCGCGTTATACCGAGGACGACCTGGAGTTCGTTTTTCAGCGTAGCCGCGAAGGCTTTCCGGTGGGCGTACCTGATCCAGTGGACCCCGCAGGTCAATCGACCGATGAAGAAGATCTCTCTGGCAAGCTCGCGCTGCAATGGGATTTCAGTGATCAAGGCATGGTCTATCTAAGCTTTGTGCAGGGCTACAAGGGGCCAGCCTACGATCTCACGTTTGGCACAGATCCACTAACCTCAGAACGTATCGACCCCGAGACTTCTGACTCATGGGAACTGGGCCTTAAGTCTACCTTCCTCGACGGCCAGCTGATGTTAAACGCTGCGCTGTTCCATTCAGTGTATGACGATTTCCAGTCGCAAGCATTCTTCGACCCCGACGGCACTCCCGACTGCCCAACAGACAACCCGGGTTGTGACCCAGATGATGATCCAGGCGGTTTCTTCCTGATCAATGCCGGCGAAGTGCAAACGCAGGGCTTGGAAATTGATCTGCTGTATCAGGCGACAGAAAATCTGCGTCTTTCAGGTGGCCTGGCGCTGGTAGATGCCTCCATTGAGGACTACTCTCAGGGTAACTGTACTGATGGACAAAAGTTTCGGGGCGAATGCCCTGGTGGCCTGCAGGATTTAAGTGGTGGCGATCTGCCTCACTCGCCAGATTGGAAGCTCAACCTGACTGCCGCGTATACATGGAACCGCGATAGCTTATTCGACGTGGTCTTTCTCGGTGCGGTAACCGCCCGCGATGAAGTGCAGTACAGCCTTTCTCAGGATGAGAACACTATTGGCGATGAGCTAACGTTGCTTGATCTCTCGGCTCGCCTGCGTAGTCATTCTGAAACTTGGGATGCTACCGTATTCATTAAGAATGCCACAGACGAATTCTATGAATCAGCCATTGGCTCACTCCCGTCTGCGTTTCTGCAAAACGGTTACATACAGCGCGTGCCCAAGCAGCACGAGAGAACGTATGGTTTGGAATTGCGCTACCGTTGGTAGCGTGTGTGCGAGCTGATTCATTGAGTGCGATTGGCTCGCGCCCAAAAATATTGGCTTAACGGGGTAGCAAATCAATGCGCCCCGTTTAAACCTTCAAACAAGTTTCAGCTGAAGTTGATCACCACGAAACTCAATCACATCACCACTGTGCATCTTACGTCGCCGCCGCGTTTCGACCTCGCCATTCACAGTCACTTGTCCGTCTGCAATAAGCAGCTTTGCTTCACCACCGCTAGTGACTAGGCCTTCAAACTTTAGGATCTTGTAGAGCTCAACGGGCTCTCTTGTGATTTCAACTATTTGCATTCTTGTTGGCCTTGATTGCGCGATTTGGCGCAATTCACTCGTTCAGTAAGCACAGTATTGCCTGAAGCATGGGCACGTGTGTTGCGTAGTCTATCTCAACATTAGAAAGTGTATCTCCCTGACCCAGCATCAGTGAAGGAAATGAACGAACACCGAGATTCCTACGTAGCAGAAAATTCCTTTCTAGCTTGTTCTCAGTTTCGGTGCTCGTAAGGTCATCGGCAAAACGCTGCGTATCAAGACCCAGTTCAGTGGCGAGTGTTATTAGTGTGCTGTTGTCTGATGGGTTCATCGCGCGCAAATAGTAGGCGCGCTGAATGCCGTCTATCATAGCCTGCTCAGCATTCTGCTCACTTGCAGCTAACACGGCGCGACACGCCGGGTAGGTAGAGCGCCGCGGGCTGCAGTTTGTCCAAAAATCGAAATTGAATTCTGCGCCCGTTCTCTCTCTAACATCCGTCCAATATCCGGCAATGGTTTTTTGTTGCTCGAGCGGCATCGGTTCGTGGTTGTCGGGTGCTAATCCGCCCACTACGTTTACCACGTTCACTGTTGTCGGTAGCGCTTGTTGAAGCTCATCCCATGATCGACGAAACCCCCAGCACCAACTGCACATGGGATCGTGAACGTGAAATAGCGTTGTTGCCGAGGGCGTCATAGAGTCAAGTGTTTCAATGTCGGGGCCGTGACTGCCATTGCAGCACCAGAACGGTAAGAGCGGGCAGTACCGTCACTGTTACCAGGGCGGCTCCGACAATGCCGAACATGACGATTGCGCCCACACCGCGATAAAGCTCGGTACCTGCACCGGGAATCAGTACCAGTGGCGCTAGGCCCACCAGAGTCGTGATGGTGGACATTGCGATGGGGCGCAAGCGCACGGATACCGCTTCATGCACTGCCTCTACCGCCTCCATACTTTGCTCGCGGACATTAGCGACAGCTCTGTGCACCACGAGGATAGGGTTGTTGACGACAGTGCCCATCAATATCAGGAAGCCCAGCATTGATATCATGTCAAACGGTTGCACGATGGCCCGCGCGCCTACAAGGGGTAGCAGCCCGCCAAGCCCGTTTAAAAACACCAGACCGACGATGCCTCCCGCAATGCCAATGGGGATCGAAGTGATAATCAGCAATGGATATCCCCAGTGGTTGAAGATGGCAACCATCACAAGATAAATCACGATCAGAGCAACAAGGTAGTTGCTGGTAAGCGCTTCGCGTGTGGCGTCGAGTTGGTCTGCGGCACCCGAGATGACAATGTCCACATCGTCGGGAATCTCGCCCTGCGCGCGCAAGAATTCGAGCAGATCCTGTTTCACCGTCAGCACACCTTCTTCAAGGGCGACGCTGCGCGGAGGAATGATGTTCAGTGATACCGTGCGACGGCCATTTACGCGGCGCAGTGAGTTTGTGTCTACCGTTTCGGTAATCTCCACCAGCGTGCCCAGCGGCACTACCTCGCCACCGCGCGTATACAACGGGCGCTGAGCTAGCGTGTCGAGTTCTGCCGATTGTCCTTTGTCGCTGTAGAGATAAATATCGACTTTGTCGTCAGCGAGGAAGAACTCGTCGATATAGCTGCCATCGGTGAGAGAGGCCACGATGAAGCCGATCTCGTCGGCTGAAAACCCCAGCTCTGCTGCCCGTTCCCAGCGTGGCTTAACCTGCACCAGCGGTTGCGCCAGTGCCAGCGCCCGTGGCTGTGTCTGGATGCGAGGATTCTCAAAAATTTCATCCGCGCGCCGGTAGGCTGCCTGAGCGACTCTATAAATCTCACCCAGATCACGCCCGGCGATATCAAGGTTAATACTGCGTGTCCCGCCATTGCTGCTTGAAATAATGGAGCCGCGTGCCGCGAAGGCACGCATGCCGGGATACTCCCTGAACTTGCTTACCAGTGCCTCCATCAGCGGCTCCACATCGGAGGGCTTTGCGGGTTCACTGATGATGCGCAGATAGTCGGCGCCTACGCGCAGGTTGTAGTACGCCATGGGCGGCACCTTAGTTTCGCCATTGCGATACGCGGCGCTATCGGCCTGCACGTGGGGCAGGAAGTGCGCCTCGATGTCCTGACTGATCTCAACCATGGTGGCAAGGCTATAGCCGGGCGGGGCGTTCATTACTGCGAATACCTTGGCCTCTTCACCCTCGGGCAGGTATTCGGCAGGCGGTGTCAGTAGCACAATAATGAGCAGGCTTACCGCCGCGGCAATTGCCACCACTGTCAGCTGTTTTGTCCGCGTCGCCAACAGTGAGTGCAGGGTGTTGAGCACCAATGCGCGTATCCGCCCGGGCAGGGTGCTTGCAGGATTGGCGTTCGGCGCTGTCGGCCGTGCTGCGCGATCAAAGTTCAAGCGTGCCGCAGCCGTGGGCAATACCGTGACGGCAACTAGCATGGATGCCAGTATCGCGGCGGAGATAGCAATCGCAACATCTGAGTAGAGCTGCCCGGCTTCCTGTTCAACAAACGCCACTGGAATAAACACCAGCACCGTTGTCATGGTCGACGCAAACACGGCGGGCCACACCTGGCGAACACCTTCAACCGCAGCGTGAAACCGCTCGAGGCCTTTGCGCCTTTCCAGGGCGATGCTTTCGAGCACCACGATGCTGTTGTCCAGTGTCATACCAATGGCAAATGCGATTCCTGCCAGAGAGATAACGTTGATGGTGCGCCCAGCCAGTAACAAACCCAGGAATGCGACGATCACGCAAATGGGTACGCCTAATACGCCGGCCAGCGTAACGGGCAGTGATCGCAAGAAAAGAAACATAACCCCGGTTGCAAGCAGTGCACCGATGATGAGGTTCTGCCACACGTTGCGCAGGGATTGTTGAACGTACACCACGTCGTCAGCCATGCGCTGAATGCGCAGCCCCGCGGGGTTTAGCACTTCGCTATTCAGGGCATCTACTTCAGACAGGATCTGGCGTTTAATATCAATCACATTAGAACCTGCCTCTTTGCGTAGATTGACAAAGAGAGTGGGAGAACCGTTAAAGCTCGTTTTTGCTCGCTGATCAAAGTGATCCATCTGCACAGTTGCGACATCGGCCAGGCGAACGATGGCATCGCCTCTGCGTGCAAGAATGAGGTTGGATAGCTCATCCAGGCTTTCGAAACGGCCAACAGTACGCAGCAGATATTGTCGCTTGCCCGCTTCCACAGTGCCCCCGGAGCGGTCGCGATTACGCATGCGCAGTGCGTTGCGCACATCTAGCAGTGAAAGACCGCGTTGCGCGAGCCGTGCGGGGTCTACGAGAATCTGTACCTGACGTTCAACTCCGCCGTAGACGCCCACTTCGGAAATACCCGGTACACCCGCCAGACGCGGCTTAACAGTATCTTCCACGAAATCCAGCGAGAGCCCGATGTCGACGTTCGCAGGGTTACCTGGCAGAGGCGTAACGCTGTAATACATGAACGCATTGCTGGAAAACGCATTGGCGTAGATGCGCGGTTCATTCACCGCCTCAGGGTAAGAGGGCACCTGGCTCAACGCATTGTTAACGCGTATCAGCATTTGCGTGATGTCTGTGCCCAGCGGGAATTCCAGCTCAATTTCAGCGCTGCCGGGATTCGCACGCGCTGTAATTCTCGCGAGGTTGGGCAGGTTGCGCAGGTATTCCTCCTGCTCGATGACGATTTCTTTTTCGACGTCTTGCGGCGTTGCGCCGGGCCAGGTTGTGCGAACGCTGATCGCGCGGATGTCTAAATCCGGTATCATTTGTACGGGTATGCGCAGCGCGGCAACAATGCCGAGCACGCAAATGATCATGACCGAAACTGTCATTAGCGTGCCGCGTGCGACGATCTTTTCAAACATGGCGTTAGCGATCCACCCCTTTAACAACGCGCACTGTTTGGCCATTTTGCAGTGCCTCGTTGCCCTTGACGATGACACGTTGGCCCAGGCTTAGCCCTGCGCGAATCGCGGCCCTGCCATTGAAGTAGCTATCGATTTCGACAACCGTTTCTTTGGCGGTGGTGCTGTCTCCCGATGTTTCAATCACCCAGACTACCGTGCGGCCGTCGGGGAAAGACAATACCGCGTCTCTGGGTACGGCAAGACGCTTCGAACCGCTACCAACCGCGAGCTCGCCGCGTACCGACATGCCAGGCGCCATGCGCGAATCATCCGCTTCAGGCTCTGCATGTATCAGGAAGGTGCGAGCGCCTGGATCCGCAATGGGCACAATCGTGGTCACCTGTGCCGCTCGCTCGCTATCGTCATTGCCCAGCCGATACGCAATAGGGTTGCCCACAGCCAGCGCTAAGCGATGCTCCTGAGTTACGGGAAACTCCATGCGCAATGCGCCCGCGGCGACAATTTCCAGCACGGGTTGCCCGGGCGTTACCCATTCACCAACCTCTGTTAATTTCGCGCTGACCACGCCATCAAAGGGCGCGGTAAGCACATGGCGGGCACCTATACCTGCGCGGTAACCTGCCTCGGCCTTCGCGCGTTCGAGCGCGGCGCGATCGCTAGCCACTTCTGCTTCTAGATCCCGAACTACGGTTTCTGCAATGCTGCGCTGTGGTGCGAGTGTGCGCGCTTCGCGTAGCCGTCGTTCGGCATCTTCCAGTGCAAGGCGCGCAGTCACCAGCCCGGCTTCAGCGATTTTTGTTTGCCATTGCGCCAGTTCCCAATCCAGCCTCACTAGCGTGTCGCCCGCTTTGACGGCAGTGCCAGCGTCGACAGCGACTTCGGTTACCAGGCCGGCAGTGGCGGCGGAAAGGCGCGCCGACTGTTTAGAGGTAATGCTCCCAGTCAGTTGGAGCGTGGGCTGCATACTGCGTTTTTCAACCGGTGCTAC